>URQL01000123.1 GCA_900550005.1 uncultured Erysipelotrichaceae bacterium | reverse complement strand
TGCATCTAATGAATGTCTTGTTATACCATCAGGAACCTCATATTCATTATCACTAACCCAATCTGTGATAATAACACAACTTAATTTTTTTGAAACAAAATATTTTGCTAAATTGATAGATACCCTCTCTGCTCCATCTCTTTTCAAACTATCTACGTATATTGCTATTTTTTCCATATTTTTCTCCATATTCTTTTCATAAGTTTAAAAAAATCGAATTTATAATCAGATATATCTATTACTTCTATGTCGTGCTCAGTAGAATAAGTATGATTTCGCCTATATATTTTTTTATTATCTAATCCTATATTTTCAGGGTAAACTTCAGTAATCAAATTCCATTCAGAATCAATTATACGCAAATTTTGCCCATAGAAAAATTGATTATTCTGAACTGCATGACACAATTTATTTTCAAAATAAAAAAAATTACCACCTGGTCTTAATAAATATTGTGAATCCTCTCTTCTAGACTTTATTGATAATTCTTTATTATTCATATTTAATATACCTTCAACCAACTCATTTTTATTCATGTCATATGTAATAAAATTAAATTTATCTTCTTTTACATAATACAAACTTGTGTCAACAAAGTTTCCTGAAAGCAATCTACATTTTTTTTCCCATCTATAAGGAAAATCTTTCGACATAAATAAATCAATTGAGTTATTTTGACTTGATTCAGGAATCATAAAAAAATTATCATTCCATTCGAAAACATACGGATAAGATAAATGATAAGGCTCCTCTAAAACTATTTTGAAATCTGTAAAACTTATACCATCAAATTTAAAGACTCCAATTTTACCCTTTTTTTCTTTCTTGTCAAAAGCTTCTACAAACAAATACGTATTTTTTTCATCCGTAAACAATAATGGATCAGCTAACCAATAACCTTTTGGATTAACTATTAATTTAAATACTGATTCCGTATTTTTCTTCCAAGCAACATACCAATCAGTAGTTTCTAAAAAAAATTTTTTTAAAAATTTAAATTTATACCATTCCATTTTATGCACTCCTTTTAAATTCTAATAAAAAATTATTTCTTTTTTGAGTAAGATTTTTTTCTTCAAACTTTGAAGAAAATTCGAAATTTCTTTTTGCCATATTTTCAAGTTTTTCAATGTCTATTTCACTTAATATAGTGATTAATTCAGAAATATTACCCTTTTTAAAAGTATATTTTTCTTCAATCAATTCATACATTCCTCCTGCATTTGAAACAATGGTTGGACATGCTCTATAAATTGCCTCAATAACTGACCTTGGCATTCCTTCTGTTAAAGAAGGTTGAATATAAATATCTAAATCATCTAACCAATTATTGATGTCTTTATGATTAATTTGTCCACAAAACACAATATTGTCTTCTATATCATATTTGCGAGCTAAACTTAATAAGTAACTCTTTTTTCCATTGCCGGCCAATCTATACTCAATAAATAATCCCTGTTTTTTTAATGCAGAAATTGCTTTAAAAACAGTTTTATGTCCTTTATACTTTTGATCAATTTGTGATAAAGTTCCCAAAACTAATTTCTTTTTTATCAAACATTTCTTAATTTTTGTAATTCTTTTGTTTAATACAGTAATATTCCTTTCTTCTAATAGTACATCACTACACCCTAGTGTGTGATTATTATTTGGGTACTCATGTTGTAAATAATCTTCTGAAACATAAGAAACATAGTCTGCTTTTTTTATTAGTTTTTTATTAAAAATTTCTAACGGATATGCAACTATTTTTCCAAATAAATTTCTATACCAATAAGATCCTAGTGCGCTTCCAACTACTTCTATATATACTTTTTTTCTCTTTTTAAGAGCAATTAAACCTGCATAAATTCCTAACAAAGATGGTAATCTAATAATTATTCGGTCATTCTTATCAATTTCCTTTTGTAAGATTCTTACTATTTTCTTTTTAGGTAATAACTTATTTTCAAAAATTGGACATATGCTTACTTTTGAATTTTCTATTTTTGAACATCCTTTAATATTATTATTATAAGATGCTCTACATAATAATGTCATACTTTCAAATATGTCTGTGTACCTTTTTGTAATTGAATCTGAAAATCCTCCAGTTGTGTAATAAACATCATTTACTTTTCTCAAACGATGATCATGAATAAATAATACTCTCATGCTATACCTCTATAAGAATTCTTTCCATTTTCATTAAAATTTCTTGTCTTATTTTTTTAATATTAATTTTCAATTCTACCCTTACTTGTTTATCATTATCTTTTTGCATATTAGCTTTTTCTTTCAAAATATCTATATTAATTTGATCCATTTCAATAACATAGTTATCTAAATCTACAGTATGCATGATTCCATTCGTCTTTTTTTCATATGCAATTGCAATTGTTGGAATTCCCATGCTTGTTGCAAAAATATTTGAGTGCATTCTTGTTCCAATAAAATAATCAAAATTAGAAATTAATGTCTTTATCTCTACTGGTGATAAATCGTCTTCAATTATCAAAAATCCTTCTGGATGTTTTAATTTTTTTCGAATTTTTTTAGCTACATCTGTATCATTCGCATATCCAACTATTACTTGAGGAGCAAATACAAAACTATTATGATTTTCAATTTGGTAATCCATAAATTCAGTCAAGGAATCAATATAATTCTCCATCATTTCTTTTGGATTGCTAGAATTTGGAAAATTCCATTGTCTTACAGTAATACCATAAACATTGTTAGATTTTTGTTTTAATTCTTCAATAACTATATTTTTTTCAAATACATCTTCTAACATAAATGCCATATCTGGAATTAAGCTAAATTCTGATTCAGGCAGAATTTCTTTTAAATAATCATAAGTAATAATTTCACGTGCAAAAATATGCGTCATTTTTTTAAAACATTATCAGTATATTTCTTTACTAAATTATTAGACATAGGTTCAATTGATGTCCCCATAACATATACATTTTTATTAAATTTAGTATTGATATACATTTGAAATACATGCATAAGACTGTCTAATTTTTTACCACCTAAAAATCCGCCTCCACATACAACGATATAATCACTTTCATCCAAAGTTTTAAAACTTTCATCTTTCTTAACTAAATGATTTAAATTTAAATTAGACATAACATATAAATAAATGCATCTAAAAACTAATTTAATCATTGCAACTAATTTTCCTAACTCTGTATGTTTATAAGGATGTGGATTCAAGACATTACTATAAACATTTGTAATTACTTTATCTTTACAATAATGTTTTTTATCCTTTTCTGGAGTAAAGGATAAAATTCTTAGATCAAGGTTATCAGCTCCATAAATTTGTTTTAAAGTATTTACTGTTCCTAACAAAATACCTGCGTCACCCTTATTATCCCAAGTATATGCATTTGTTATTGTAATTGTTTTTTTATTCACTTTATACCTCCTTCTATTTAAATAATTAATAATAAAATTGTTCATAAAATTTTTTTAATTTATTCGATTCGTTTTTTATACTAAAACCATTTTTTCTAATAATAGGAGAAGTATCTTTTCTAGTTGTGTTTTCTACGGACATTAAAACTTCCTTTACCCATACTCTGATATTAGAATCTGAAGTTAGAAAAGCCGTAGAATCAAGAATCTTTGTTTCTTTTGTCATATCATTTGAAAAAAAGCAGGGTAACCCTGAAGCTTGTGCTTCTACTCCAACTACTGGTAATCCTTCATATAATGAAGGTAAAACAAATACGTCCATTGCTTGATATAATTCATTTGTATCATTTCTTTGTCCTAAAAATAAAACTGAATCATCCAAATTCAATGAATATACTTTTTCTTTTATTTCTTCCATTAATGGTCCTTGACCTATAAGTAATAAAATAGAATTTAATCTTTCTTTATGAACTTCATTAAAAATATCAATTAAAAAACGATGATTCTTTTGTTCTACAAATCTTCCAATATGTCCGATTGCAAAAGTATCATCATCTATTCCTAATTCTTTTCTTTTTTGTTTTCTAATGTTTTCATCATATTTGAATTTATCTACGTCAATTGCATTATTTAATAAATAAACTTTTCCTTTATCATATGTTTGATCTCCAAATAACCATCTTCCAGCTAATTCACTACAGCACATATAATTGGTTGCATATACCTTACTAAATGGTCTAAGAATATTTTTTAATAAATTCTTTTTCCATTCTTTTTTATTTGTAGTCGAATGACTATGTGCTATCCTTACTGGTATTCCAGCTTTTTTTGCTATCCTTAATGGAAATACAGATAAAGTATTGATATGTGAATGTACTATTTTATAGTCATTTTCTTTAAAAACTTTATATAATTCTTTATTATACTCATGTAATTTTTGATATGGTGGTATCAGTATGACCTTTCCTCCTAAAGATTCTATCTCTTCATAAGGAATATTTGTTGAATCATTATCACATAAAAAATCGAACTGTATTTGAGTTCGATCTATATGTCGATAATAATTCATTACAACTGCTTCTACTCCTCCACCAACCCATTTTCCAATAACGTGTGCAATTCGAATTGGTTGATTACTTCCCATAAACTACACCGATCCTTCCTTTTTAAGTACAACCAATACCGTCTTAAAAAGTATCTTAATATCCATACCGATATTCCAATTACTGATATACTCTTTATCTAGTCTTACGACTTCTTCAAAATCTGTGATGTCACTTCTTCCACTTACTTGCCACATTCCTGTTATCCCTGGTTTGATAGCTAATCTTGCTCTGTGGTGTAATTCATATAAGTTTGTTTCTGATATCAATGGTGGTCTTGTTCCAATAATTGACATGTCACCTTTTAAGACATTAAAGAATTGTGGAAATTCATCTAAACTTGTTTTTCTTATGAATTCTCCTATCCCTGTCTTCTTTGTCCCATCGGGTAAGATCTTATTTCCGATAACTCTTGGATCAAAGTCCATTTTGAACATCTTGCCATCTCCTAATTTGTTTTGTGCCATCAATTCTGCTTTTCTTTCTTCTGCATCCATGTACATACTTCTAAATTTATACATCTTGAATTTCTTCCCATTCTTCCCTACTCTTTCTTGACTAAAGAAGATCGGTCCTGGTGATGCTATGTAGATTGCTGGTGCGACAAAGATAAAGATGATTGCTGTTAAGATACAGCCTATAAGTCCTCCTATGATATCCATTAATCTCTTTAAGAATAATTGAAATGATGAAGCATAGTTGATACTTGTCGTAAGTACGGTATAGCCTCCTACTTTTTCTACAAATTGTTTCTTTCCTGGTCCACTGGTTACTTTGGCTAAGTTCAAGTGTATCGTTACGCCTGTTTGTGTTAATTGATCAATCAATTCACTAGGATAAGGGACATCATTAGAAGTGACTATTAATACTTCATCTACCCATTCTTGACAGACATAATTCGCTGTGTTTTCTATATTTGCTACTACTCGATAATCTCCTACTAATGAACCTG
>URQL01000122.1 GCA_900550005.1 uncultured Erysipelotrichaceae bacterium | reverse complement strand
AATGGCATTGTAAATCCATAGGCTTCTTCACCTGTTTTTTTACGAATCAATTCAATCCCAGCTGTGATATTTCCCCATTGATCTTGACCAGCTACTTGAAGTGTACATCCTTTATTTTCATGTAACCAATAGAAATCTAAGGCTTGCATGATCATATAAGAAAATTCAGTAAAAGTAATTCCTAAGTCTAAACGTGTTTTAATGATTTCTTTAGCTAGCATATAATTAACATTAAAATATTTACCATAATCTCTTAAGAAATCAATAAAATTAATATCTTTTGACCAATCGTAGTTATTAACAACTTCAAAACCAAAGATTTCTTTAGCTTGTTTAGCTAAACAATCAAAGTTATGTTGCACTTGTTCTTTTGTAATCATTGGTCTTTCTGTATCTGGTTTAGGATCTCCAATTAACCCTGTTGCTCCACCTACTAATAGGATAGGATGATGTCCTGCATCTTTTAAACGTTTACTAATTAAAAATGAAGAAAAATGTCCAATGTGTAAACTATCTCCAGTTGGATCTGTCCCAATATAGAAAGTCATTCCCCCATTATTTAACTTTTCTTCTAATTCTGGTGAACTAATATCTTTAATTAATCCACGCCATACTAATTCATCATAGATTTTCATTTATTTTCCTCCTTACGTAATAAAAAAGAGACTTCATCCAAAGGACGAAATCTCGCGGTACCACCTTTATTCATGTATAAAACATGCACTTTGATTGATAACGGTATTAGCCGTCTAAGCTTTGCACTTAGAAACTCCGGAGTGTATAGATTAAATTCTAGACTTATTTTCACCAACCATAAGCTCTCTAAACTATTCCTTTAATCCTCTTTCCTTCAACGTACATCTAATTTTATAACATAATTTATTTTTGATGTCAAATACTATTTTGTTGATTCACGTTCCATTAAAATGTATTTAACTTCAACATCTTTTGTTTCAATTTCTTCGTTATTTAACATCTTAGTAAGTAAACGTACTGCTAAAGCACCCATATTGTAAACTGGTACATAGATACTTGTAAGTGTTGGATTTGACATTAATGAATAAGTTGTATTGAACATACCGATTACTTCCATATCATCAGGAACAACAATTCCATTGTTTCGAGCTGCATTCATAATAGCAACAGCTTCTTTATCATACGTACAAAACACTAATTGATGTTTATGTGTTTTAAAGTATTCATCAAATTGTTTATAAGTGTCTTCATATTCAAATGATGTTTCAACGATTGAATCAAATGTTTTTCCTTTAGTAGCATAAGCATCTTTAATACGTTTGATCATTTCATCATCATTAATTAAGTTTTGATGACTTGTGACAAATAAGATATCATCCGTTCCTTTATCTAAATAACGTGTCACGATATCATAAACAGCTTCTTTTAAGTTCGTATGGATTGAAGCTAAGTTATCCCCAGCAACATAATCTCCAACAACAACGACAGGAATTTTATATTTAGCGATTTGTGCCATTTCCTCTTCTAAAAATTCATTATTGAAAAGAATAACACCATCTGCTCTTGATTTAACGATTTTTTCTACTAATTGACCTACCATGTTATCTTCACCAATATCATCTGTTGTATGGAAAGTCACAGTATATTTTAATGTACGGCTTGTATCCCCAATACCACCAATCATATCTTTAACATGAGCAAATAAAGATTGAGGAAATACTACAGCGATTGTTGTTGTCTTACTTTTAGCAAGACCACGAGCAATTTCATTAGGTTTAAAATCTAATCGATCGATGACTTCTAATACACGTTCTTTTGTTGCTTGTTTAACAACATTAGAACCATTGATTACACGAGATACAGTTGCTAGAGAAACTTTCGCTTCTCTGGCAACATCGTAAATAGTTACTTTTTTATCCATGATTAATCTTTTTTAGACTCTTCGTCTTCTTCAATTTCATCTAATAAGTCATCGATCTCTTTGTTTACATCATCTAATTCTTCATCAAATTCATCTTCAATATCATCATAAAGATCTTGCCCGTATTCTACAATTTTATCTTTGTATTCATTAATTTTATCCATTGCTTTTTTAGATAATTCGTCAATTCTTTCTAATACTTCTTGGCATGATTCATTATCTTTTGCTTTTTGTAATAATTCATCTAAATTTGTTTTTACTTCTGATACTTTACCTTTTGTAGATTCTTTTGCTTTATCATAATCAAATTCTTCTACAGCTTTTTTTAGTTTGTCACTTGTTGTATTAATTGCTTCAATAACATCATCTTTAGTTAAATTTTTTGATTTGTCATAAGCTTTTTTAGAAGTGTCTTTGATTTCTTTAACCATTTCACTTCCTTTTTTAGGTGCACATAAAATACCAGCAACAACACCTACTCCAACTCCAAAAATAAATCTTCCTAATTTCATAACTTATTTCCTCCTATGTTTTTTCTTTTTGCCAACAAATGGGCTAAACAAACGATCTACTGCTTCAAAAGGGCGGTTGGCCATATCTAATTTGTAATTAATATCGTCAATAATGAGATTTGCTTTATCGATTGTTTGATTTGAACGATCGATAGTCATATTTAGTCGTTCAATTGAACTGACTAACTTTACAAACACAAAGCCTAGAGCCAGTAAAGCAAACGCACCAGCTAATAAAGCAATACATTGACAGATTTGCAATGCACTCATCTATCCACCTTCTTTCTCTTTATTATGTTTTTGCCTCTAAAGTTATGCATCAAGTTCTTCTTTTGCTTTAATAACTTTATCTTCAAATTTATAAATGTCTTTACTACTCATAAATAAGTAAACCACATCATCATACTTAGCTAATTGTTTAGCTGCTTCATCATCTTCTTTGATGATTTTAGCACGAGGAATATATTGTCCAATTTCAGTAATATCAATATCGATTCCTGGTTCTTTAGCTGCATTTTCTGGGAAATGACATAAATATGGATAATCTGCTAAATCCATTGCTTCAGCAAATTCTTTTGCAAATCGTAAAATTCTAGAGAAACGATCTGGTTTAAACAAAGCTACAATTTTTTTATGAGGATAACGTTCTCTTGTTGCATTGATAACCATACGAATAGCCGTTGGATGATGAGCGTAATCGTCAACATAAATATTATTCCCAACTTTTTTAACTGTATAACGACGTTTTACACCTGGGAAACTTGCTAAACGTTCATTAATATAACTTGCTTCCATCCCTTCTAAATAACCTAAAGCAATGCAAGCTAATGCATTTTGTAACATATGTTGACCAAAGAATGGTAAATTAAAATGTCCAAATACTTCACCATGAATAATAACATCAAAACTCATACCATGTTCACCGGCTAAATAATGAATCGCACGAACATCATTTTTTTCTCCTAAACCAAAAGAAATTTTTCGCGTTTTAATATCTAATTTTGGTAAATAAGGATCATCACCCCAAATAATGACGGTATCTTTTACTTGATTAGCAAAATTTTCAAATGCTTTTTTATAATCATCAAACGTTTTAAAATAATCTACATGATCATATTCAATATTATTAATAACCGCATATTTAGGATAATAATGTAAGAAATGGTCTTGGTACTCACAAGATTCAGCAATAAAATATTTACTGTCTTTACATGCAAAACCTGTACCATCACCAATTAAGACTGTTGTTTTTGCGAAATCTTCAAATAAATGATAAGCCATTCCTGTTGTTGTTGTTTTACCATGAGTACCCGCAATAGAAATACTATCGTATTGTTCCATCATTTTACCTAAGAAATCAAAATAACGATAACATTCTACATTTGGATTTTCCAAAGCTGCTTTTACTTCTACATGATCATCACTAAACGCATTACCTATAATGACTTTATAACCATCTTTAATATTTGAAGCATCAAAAGAATAAATTGGAATTCCTTTTTTTCTTAAATCTTCTTCAATAAATATATACTTATCAATATCACTACCAGCGACTTCATAACCTAAATCAAATAATATTCTTGCAAGAGATGCCATTCCAGACCCCTTGATTCCAATAAAATAATACATATTGTTCACCTCACATCTATTTTATCACAAATAGCATAAAAATAAATCAATAATATAAAAAAATTCGTTTTTTTCCCTATACTTTTCGCTTACATTTAAAATTTTAGAAAGTTTAATGACTCTGATTTACTTCTGATTTGTCGCAAATAAAACACAACCCAGTAAGTTTGAATCATTATCAAATTTACAACGTGTAATTTTTGTTGTCGTAAGCTGATTAAATGGTAAATTCATCGTTTTAAAAGTGTTTGTAACTTTTTCAATAAACCAATCTTCTTTAGAAATTCCACCACCTAAACAGATCACTTCCGGATTAAAAAAGATAATAATGTTTAAAAGACCTAAACAAATATTTTCACACCATTGATCCATTACCTCAACAGCTAACTTTTCCCCATCTAAATATCTTTGACAAACCTCAATTCCATATTGAACTGGATTTAAAGTTTGTCTATTATAAAGATTAATCAAAGCACTCATTGAAGCATAGTTAGATAATCGATCAATTTTACCATCCCGATAACCTAAAGGAATATTGGAAAATTCCCCCGCTATCCCATCTTGTCCTTGAATCACACCAAGTTCATCACAAACACAACCACCAATTCCTGTTCCAATAACAAAATAAACACTCGATTTTGTGTCTTTTCCATTACCAATCTTATATTCACAATAACCTGCCGCTTTAGCATCGTTTATAGTCGCTACAATCTTACCTGTTCTTTTTTGAATTTCCTCATTAACATTTGTATTTAACATGATTCGAACATTAGGAGCTGCTTTTGTAAGTACAGTTGAATTTTCACTAATCAGCCCTGGTGCACTGACACCAATGTGACTAATTTTCTTTAAATCAAGATTTTCACATAAATAATCATAAAACGCATCTGATGTTTTAAATAATTTGGTTTCTTTTTTCCATTTTTTTATCACTTGGTAATCTTCATTAACTAAACCGTATTTAATGAAAGTACCACCAATATCAATTCCTAAATACATTTGATCCCCCCTTACTCTACTTAGTAGTTTAGCACAATTTGTAATCCTTTACATTCTTTTTTGAACAATTCCATTCATTTTTTGTTCACTCGGACAAATTCGATCATAATAATATTGCAAAATCTTTTTACGGGTAACGATGCCAATAAAAAGTCTACGATCATCAATGATAGGAACAAAACTTTGATCCATTGCTTGTAAAATAAATCTTCCATATTGGTCATAATCGAACAAGGATAATTTAAATCTTTCTGTAAAATCGTTTGTACAGATATCTTTTCTAATTCTTTATAAGAAGAATGATTTTCTTCCATAATATACCATAATAAATCCCCTTCTCGTAAAGTGCCTACATAATGCCCTATTTCATTAATAACCGGAATAGCACTATAACGATAATGTTTCATTAATTCAATTGCCTGTCTTAAAGAAGC
>URQL01000121.1 GCA_900550005.1 uncultured Erysipelotrichaceae bacterium | reverse complement strand
AAGTAGGAATTTTCAATTTTGGTTTTTTACCTCATGGACAAAGTTTTAATCCAACACTTTTAGATACGAGTAAAATTGCTGTCGAATTGGCTTTAAAGCATTTAAATCCCAAGGGATTACTTCTTCTTGTTCTTTATCCTGGACACACAGAAGGGAAACAAGAAAGTGATTATTTTAAACAATGGGCAGGACAACTTGACTCTTATTATTATGAAGTATTTTATTATTCTATGTTCAATAAAGGAAATTGTCCTTATATTTTAGGCATTGAAAAAAAGCGAGAATAAAATTAAACTTTTCGATAATATCAAGAGCAATCTAGTCTGAAATGTGGTATACTAAAAGTGTAAAAGAATTTTAAAGGAGGAAATTTTCATGAGCGAAGTACTAAACAAAAAAATGTTAGCTGATTCTTTATCAACTGAATTTCAAATGACTAAAAAACAATCAGAAGCAGTTGTAAATGCTATATTCGATCAAATAACTAAAACATTAAGCGAACAAGGAACAGTTGATATTTATGGTTTTGGTAAATTTGAACTAAGTCATAGAGAAGCTAGAGAAGGAATTAATCCTCTTACTAAAGAACCAATGACTTTTAAAGCTTCAAACAGTGTTAAATTCAAACCATCTAAATCTTTAAAAACAGTTGTTAATGAATAAAATAAAAACGAGCTCCTTTTAACAGGGAGCTCTTTCTTTTTATAAATTGATTTCTTTTTTTACTTGTTCAACAGGCATATCTTCGCCTGTCCAAAGTTTAAAAGCTACAGCACCTTGATAAATAAGCATATCGAGACCATTCATGAATTGACATCCAGCTTTAGAAGCAAGTTCAAGTAGTTTGGTTTGCTTTGGATTATAAATGATGTCGACTACAAATGTATTAGGTGTAAAGAAACTTTCATCAGGTAAATAGCTGATTCCATCGTTTGGCTTCATACCGACATTTGTTGCATTAATAAAGATATCTGCTTTATGCATATCTTTTTTTAATTCGTCTAAATTGGCTAAATCTTTTACTTCAACGATACAATCAAGTTCTTTTGTGATTTTTTCTTTTGTTTTTAATGCATTTGGATAAAATGCATCTTTTTTATTATAAATTGTGATTTTTTTAGCTCCATCTAAAGCTGCTTGAATAGTAATAGCCGTTGCCGCACCACCGCAACCAACAATGATGATGGTTTTATCTTTAGGATCATGACCTTTATTTTTTAGAGCTTGCATTAAACCAATACCATCCGTATTGTACCCTTTTAAAATGCCATGATCGTTGACCACAGTATTGATGGCACCAATCATCTTTGCTTCTTTAGAAAGTTCATCCATATAATCCATTAAAATGGTTTTATATGGCATAGAGATATTGAAACCATGAATTTGTAAGGCCTTAAATCCTTTAATTGTATCTGCAATCGCCTCTTGATTAATTTCAAAAGCAAGATAGGCATAGTCTAAATTTAATAAACGAAACCCTGCATTATGCAATTCTGGTGAAATACTATGACGGATAGGTTTAGCAATTAAACCAATGAGTTCCGTGTGTCCCGTAATTCTTTTTTCCAAAATAACCCCTCCCTTTTTTAGATATTATACTTTAAACCTATTCTGAAGTACAGCTTGAAATAAAAAAACCTTGATTAAAAAATCAAGGCTTAACTATAATATACTAAATTGTTTTCTTTATTTGGAACAATTTTTAATTGCTCAATTTCAAGAATAATGATTTCTTGATGATAATCTGGATCAAAATAACTATCAATTGTAGCAAGTACATCAACCCATTCACCAGGCATCAATTGACTTGCGTTGCGATAGTAACAAATAAATCCAATTGGAGCAATGTCATCAGCGCAACAAACCATAACTTCTCTTGATAAAGCAAATTGATCAGGATATTGTTCGTTCTTTAATACAACACCCCCAACATGGATTTTTTTCCCTTTATATTTTTGAGGATTTTCCATGGCATCCATATACCAAATACCAAAGTCATGATCTTCAATAGTAATTGGATCTTGATTGATATCAAATGGAAGTTGTCCTTCAGGTAATTGATCTAAAATTCCATCTTCTGTCTCATAGATGATTTGTGCATTAGGATTGATTGATTTTAAATTGTTTCTTAAGAAGAGGTAGTCTGTATTTTCGTTGCAACGATTGCAAATAATAAGTTCTGCATGAACAATTTGTTCATACATCATTGAACGCATATTACTTATATACATTGAAAACGTACTTGCATCGATCGTTGTCATGATTTGAGCGATTTCCCATCCATCGGGAGCAGTAACGTCTAAAAAGTTAGACATTGACCAAGTTCCATTAAATTCAATTAGTACACGAGATGGATGATATTTTTGATTCAAGTCTTCAAATAGTTCAAAAGTTAAATCAGATTCTTTTTCAACATAAACTAAATCTGTTAAACAATTTTCTTTGAGTTCTCCATAGTCATAATCGACAGAACCTTGTTCTAAAACAATAAGTAAGGAAGATGTACCTTCTGTGAAATCTTCGTTATGCAGTGTATCGAGGATAAAACTTGATTTACCACTTTCAATAAAACCACCGAATACATATACTGGAACCATTATTTAAACCAACTTTCTAATTCTTCTTCATTTACTTGATCTCCGATAACCACGATTTTACCTGTGTAATCAGGATCCCCTTCATAAATGTCAAATTCTTGGTAATTAGCATCGAAATAATACCATTTATGATCATCAGAAGGAACTAATCCTTTAACACGTAAAATATGAGGATCATTTGTTAATTTTTCTAAAATTTCATTTAACTCATCGTGAGTATAAGAAGCTGTTGTTTGTTTTGACCAACTTGTAAAAGGTTCATCATGGTGATGATGATGATGCCCACAAGAACATTCTCCGTCTTCATCATGGTGATGATGATGTCCACAAGAACATTCTTCTTCTTCGTCATGGTGATGATGATGTCCACAAGAACATTCTCCGTCTTCATCGTGGTGATGATGATGCCCGCAAGAACATTCTTCGTCTTCATCATGGTGATGATGATGCCCGCAAGAACATTCTTCGTCTTCGTCATGATGATGGTGGTGATCTTCATGAATAGCTTCTTGAATAAATTGATTTAAATCATTTTTTGTTTCAAGGAATTTGATAATTTTTTCATTACTCATTTCTTGCCATGGTGCAGTCATAACATTTGCATTGACATTATGTTCTTTGATTTGATCTAAGATAGTTTTAATACGATCTGAACTTTGATTTTCTAAGTGAGATAAAACAATGTTATTTGCATTTTCAATTTGGTTAATATAAAATTCACCAAAGTTTTTAAAATACATATCAAATTTTAAAACATCAATAATTGTTGTAGCACTATCTAAAACAATATCGTATTGTTCGTCGATTCCTTGCAAAGCAACATAGACATCAGATAATTTTGCAACACCTGTAGGTTCAATTAAAATACGATCTGGGTGATAAGTATCAATGATTTGTTTGATTGCTGTATTAAAATCTCCTGCTAAAGAGCAACAGATACATCCAGAATTAAGTTCTGTCATTTCGATATTTGCATCTTTTAAAAATTGACCATCAATACCGATGTCACCAAATTCATTTTCTATAAGGACTAATTGTTCATCTTTATAACAATCAATTAATTTTTTAATAAAAGTTGTTTTACCAGCTCCTAAAAAGCCAGAAATAATATCAATTTTAATCATTATTTCACCTTTCATAGACTATTCTATGATTCCTTTCTTTAATTTTATTCGAAGTTATTATAGCACGTTTAAAGAAAGTTGTATAAAATTTGCTTGATATTTTCTTGTTTTTTTATAAAAATAATTTATCATAAAAAGAGAAAGGATTAATAATCATGAATGAAGATGTAATTTATTTAATACTCTCTATTGTACAAGAGATCCCCTATGGTCAAGTTGCAAGTTATAAACAAATTGCTGCTTTAGCTGGAATGCCTAAAAATGCACGTTTAGTTGGAAAAATACTTTCTATTTCTTCAATGTATGGAACCTTTCCTTGCCATCGTGTCGTTAATAATGCCGGGAGATTAGCTCCTGGATTTGATGAGCAACGTTCTTTATTAGAACAAGAAGGGGTTATTTTTAAAAAATCAGGATTAGTAGATATGAAGGTGTGTCAATGGAAACAATTCGTTTAGATAAATATTTATCCATTACTTGCAAAATGACTAAACAAGAAATACAAGAGTGTTTAAAACAAGGTAAAGTGCAAATTGATAATGAAATTATTTATGATAAAAAAAAGAAAATTTCATTACAGCAAAAAGTAAAAGTAAATAATCAAGAAATCACCCGTCCGGTTTTTATTTATTATATGTTAAATAAACCTAAGGGAGTAGTTAGCGCTTTAAAAGATTTAAATGAAACAACCATTTTAGATTTAATGGATGTTCCTTATAAAGAAGAATTACGTATTATGGGCCGTTTAGATAAAGATACCACGGGTTTAGTGATTTTAACAAATGATCTTCGCTTGATTAAGCATCATACTTTACCGCAATATCAAGTTCAAAAAATTTATGAAGTTGTTTTAAAAGAACCGATTACTTCTAAAATGATTGAACAATTTAAAAAAGGGGTTGTGATCGATCAAAATGTGGTATGTAAAGAAGCAACTTTAATAAAATTAAATGAATATACAGCTCAAGTTATTCTTACTGAAGGAAAATATCATCAAATTAAAAAAATGTTTTTATCGGTAGAAAATCAAGTCGTTGAATTAAAAAGAATAGCCATAAATCAATTAAAATTAGATGATCGATTATCTCTTGGAAAATATTGTGAATTAAATGAACAAGAGATTACCCTACTTAAAAAGGATTAAAATAAAAAGTTCCTTAATTTTTAAATCAGGAACTTTTTATTTTAAAGTACTTGTAGATTCATATAGAAAACATTTGCATGGAATACTTCTCCCATAATTTGATCGGTTTCAATATCATCTTCATATTCACCTTGCCAATAAGATGAAAGTTTTGTTTTTAATTCATCTAAGTAAGTTAAGTCTAAATTAAATGTAATTGAACATTCTCCATAATTATTATAGCGAAAATAAGGACGCATTGGAGAAAAAGAAAGATTTTCAATGTGATTAGATAGAGTTGAAAGTTTATTTTTAACATCTTCAAGAATGCTTTCATCTTCAGAATTTAATACCATACGAATTAATATCTTGTTTTTCAATTTGATCACCTCGATAAAATTATAACATAGGTAGATAAAATAAAAAAGTTTAGATATTTCAATTAGAACATAATTTTAGTATAATGAAAAAGGTGATGAAAAATGGATTTAAAAAAAGAATTGAATCCTGAACAGTATGAAGCTGCTACTAATGTTGCAAGTCATACACGAATTATAGCAGGTGCGGGTTCAGGTAAAACAAGAGTACTAACTTATCGTATTGCTTATCTAATTAATGAAGTGGGAATTGATCCTAAGAAGATT
>URQL01000120.1 GCA_900550005.1 uncultured Erysipelotrichaceae bacterium | reverse complement strand
AGCTTTGATTTAAAAACATTACATAATGATCTTGATATTCTTTAAAATATTGGTACCAGCCTAACCATCCTGTAGTAACAGGTTCTTTACCTGTAATAAGTGAAGTCGTAGCAGCAACCGTTGTTGGTGGATAAACTGTATCGATCGTGTCAAATAAATGGGTATATAAAAATCCTGCTTGCTGACTTAAATCTTTTAAATTTTGTAATCCTAATCCATCAATTAAAACCAATATAATCTTTTTGTAAGGTTCTAAATGGGGTAATAAATTCGATAAGTAATCTTGCGAAGTTCCATCGAAATGATGAGCAAAAGTATGAACAAGTTGAATGATGCAATGATGATAATTATTTTTATACATAGTAGTAAAAAAAGAACATTAAAGTTCTTTTTTGATCCATTGAATAGCTACACAAGCTGGTCCACCTTGCGTAATAAAGGCAGGAGTCAATTCAAATATTTCAATATCAATATTTGGATAATCTTCTCTAATTTTTGCTTTTGCATCATTGGCTTGTGTTTCTACACCGGCATGTGAAATTATAACAACATAGCTGTCATCAACGCCTGTAGCGTGCATTTCGTCAACAATTTTACCTACAGCAGCTTTAAAAGTTCGACCAATACCATGTTTTTCTAAGCGTTTATGATCGCTTGTTTGTGTCATGATAGGTACAATTTTTAATAAACCACCAAGTTTTGCTGCTAAAGGAGTTAAACGTCCTCCTCTTTTTAAGAAATTAAAATCTTGTGGTAACAAGAAAGATTTACTTGTTTCACGTAATCCTTCAATTTCTTTCATGATTTCTTCTTTTGTTTTTCCTTCATTAGCTAATTGTTGAGCTCTTAAAACAAGATAACGATGAGGTCCACATAATGTTTCACTATCTACGACTTCAATATGATGAGTATGATCTACCATATGTGCAGCACTTAGACCACTTGTATAAGTCCCAGATAATCCATCACACATAAAAATTGCAATAATGTCCTCTTCAGGATATTTTTCATAAGCTTCTACGATCTTACCAATCGGTGGTTGTGAGGAAGTTGGAATTCCGCCTTCTTGAATTAATTCTAAAAATTCTTTGCTTTGCATTTCTTCCAATTCAACATAAGTTTTTTTATTAATCGCAACACTTAATGGAATAACATCAAACCCTAATTCTTTACCTTGATCGATTGTATACATTGTTGATGAATCTGTAATAATTTTTACCATAGCACAATTCCTTTCTGAAAACTACTTTATGTAGTTTTAAACTCTACATTCATTATACACTACTTTTCATTTAAAGCAACTAAGAAATACTAAATTTCTTGATAAGTCGAAAAACAATGACGTCCATTTCTTTTAGATTGGTATAAAGCTTGGTCTGCTTTACGAATCCAAGATGTCGCATCATCCTTTTTGTCTAAAAAAGCTAATCCACTACTAATGGTTACAGGCATTTGATCTTCACTCACTTTTTCTAAATGTTCATCCAAATCATGTTGTATTGTTTGAAGCATCGCTTTAATTTCTTCGGTAGATGCCCCTTTAAAAAGAATACAAAATTCATCTCCACCATAACGATAGGGTCGATGCATTCCGATATTTCCTCTTAGACTTCTTCCTAAAAAACGTAAAACAGTATCCCCATAAAGATGTCCATACATATCATTGATTTGTTTAAAATAATCTATATCTAACATGACCAACCCATAGACATCTTGGTCTGCATTTTGCATAGTATGCATGATTTCCTGTTCTAAAGCAAGTTTATTTCCAACTAAAGTTAGAGGATCAATATTGATTTGATAGCGTAACTTTTGTCTTTCTTCCATAATGGAAATGATTTGATTACGTTTCCTTTGCATAAATACAATAATATAAATACAAATCACCCATACACAAAGAGAAATCACAACTAATACAAACGTATTAAATACATAACTTAAATCAAAATTACGAATAGGATCATAAGTTGAGAAAAAAGCGCAAAACAATTCTAAAAATATGCAAGTAAAACTAACGATTGAAGTTAATTTTCTATCTTCATATATTAAAGTAAGTAAAGATGGTAAACACAGTCCAAGTAAACTAATCACAAAACAATTATGTACATACGCTACAACCAAGCCAATCCCAATCGCGCAAAAAGATAATACCAATTTTTTTGTATCCAATTTTATCTTTTTAGAACAATAAGTATAATAAGCAATAAAATTGATCATAATATTTGCAAAAGAAGGATAAAAAACATATTTTCTAATATAATCTGATACACTAATCACCAGCTGATCCCAGATCATTAATCCATACATCATCAAGATTTCAGTTAAAAAACAAACTAAGGAAGTAATAATAACCACTTCTAAATGAAGTTTTAACCAACTCAAATTAATTTGTTCGTATTCTTTTAAAGCTTCATCTTTCATGCTGTCTCCCATAAAAAAGCCTCCTATACAAAAGCAAGGAGATAAACATTATCGTTTATCTCCTTTAAATAGAATTATTTCATTATTTACTAATTTTTTCGTATAAGTCAATAAATTCAGAAGCTAAATCGATAGCTAATAATGAAGTCATTAGGTGGTCTTGAGCATGAACCATTAATAATGATAATGGAGCTTTTTCTCCTCTAATTTCAGCTTGAATTAATTGAGTTTGAGATTGATGTCCTTCGTTAACTGCTTCTTTAGCTTGTTCTAAAGATTCATGAGCTTTTTCTAAATCTCCTTCTTTAGCGAATTGGATAGCTTCCATTGCTGAAGAACGAGCGCTACCGCTGTTTACGATTAAATTAATAATAACTGTTTCCATTTCATCCATGTTTTATACATCCTTTCTTTGTTAAAAGTCATTAATTAAATTACATCCCTATTTTACATGGATTTAGGTTGTTTGTCAATTAAATAAGGAAGCGTTAACAGGTTTTTACAAAAAAAACTTGCATCTTAAGATGCAAGTTTTAGAATTTCTTGTACACATTGGTCAACATATTCACCTATACTTTTATTTTCAATTCCCACAATTGTAGCTGGACATTTAGAAACTGGAATTAAGAATTTTTTTATTTCACTTTCTTGAATAGCTAAAGCCATCTTAGGTGAAATTTCCCCATACATTGCATTTGCAAAAACGATTCCGATTGGGCCTACTAAAATATCCCCATGATTTGCATTGTAAATCACAGCATTTTCACCAGTAGCCCCAACATTCGCTCCAGCTTTAAGCATATTACTTGTAGCTAAAGCATTTGTTCCTACAGCAATGATAAAACTATCCGGTAAAGCTTGTCTTAATTTTTCTACAACACTTTTACCAATACCGCCACCTTGTCCATCTACAACAATAATCTTTTTACTCATTAATATCACGTACTAAAGCTTGTAAATCTTCTCTGATTTTGATGGCTTGAGGACAAACTCTTTCACATTTACCACATTTTTTACAGAATTCTGCACGTGCATCTCCTTGGCGTTCATAACGTGCTTTAGCGGCTTCTTTATCCCCTAACATACCATAATCATTCCAGATTCTAAAGTTACCAGGAATATCGATTCCAAATGGACAAGGCATACAATAACGACATCCTGTACATCCATTTTTCGTTTTAGCTTTGATCATATTAGCAACTTGATCAATAACTTTAGATTCTTCTTCTGTTAATGGTTTAAATTCTTTAAATGTAGCTAAGTTATCTTCTACTTGATCAAAAGTAGACATACCACTAAGTACAACTTTAACATTTTCTAATGAAGCTACAAAACGTAATGCCCAACTAGAAATACTTACATTTGGATTATAATCTGTAAAGACATGAGCAATATCTTCTGGTAAGTTAGCTAATGCTCCACCCTTGATTGGTTCCATAATAATTAAAGGAATATTTTTTTCTTTTGTTAATTTATAACCTTTCATACCTGCTTGGATATCTGTATCTAAGTAGTTTAATTGGATTTGGCAGAAATCCCAATCACGATAATTTACGATTTCTTCAAATACTTCATAATCATCATGGAAAGAGAATCCTAAGTTTTTAATTCTTCCTTCTTTTTTAAGTTCTTCTACATAAGGTAAAATTCCTAAATCTAACACTTTTTGCCATTGTGTTTTATTTAAAGCATGTAGTAAGTAGAAATCTACATAATCTACATCTAATCTTTTCATTTGTTCTTCAAAAATTTCTTTAGCTTCTTCTAATGATTCAATTTTAAACATTGGTAATTTAGTAGCTAAATAAAAACTTTTACGGTCATATTTTTTAAGTACTTTTCCTACAAATGGTTCACTTGCTCCATCATGATATGGATAAGCTGTATCAATATAAGTTACTCCATTTGCAATTGCATGATCAATCATTCTTTCAGCTTCTGCTTCATCAATTGTTCCATCTTCTTTTTTAGGAAAACGCATGCATCCAAATCCTAAAAGTGATGGATTTACTCCTAATTTTTCAATTTTACTGTATTCCATTCTCTAATTCCTCCTTGAAATTAATTACAATTTCATTGTACAACCTAGAGTTAACTTTAAGTCAAGCGCTTTTTGTAAATTTATAAAAGCATATCCCTTACATTTTATTTTTATCCTTTTTGGTTTCAAATTTTGAAATTTATTTCTAATCTAGCCATTTCTAATTGAAAGCGTTTGTGCTATCATACTTGTAGAAATTACAGGAGGAATGAAAAATGATTAAAATATTAATTAGTTGTGGAGCTGGAATGTCTTCTAGTTTTTTATGTCAAAAATTACAAAAAGCATGTGAAGAAAAAGGATTACAAGGTGAATATTCTTTTGACTTTTATCCAATCAATGTTGCTGGATTTAAAAATGGAGCAGCTAAAGTAGAAGAATACGATGTCACTATGGTTTGTCCTCACTTACGTTTATGGATCAAAGAACTTGTAGAAAAAGAACATCCAAGTAAACCGATTTATTTATTACCCCCACAAATGTATGGAACAATGATTTTTGAAGAAGTTATCGCAGATGCTCAGGATATTATTAAAGGATTTGAAGAAACAAAATTGAATCCTTATCATTTTCCAGGTGAAGATCAAGTTTTAAAAATTAGAAGAAATGTTGCTTACCGAAATAAGAAATAGAAAGGAGGAATAAGTAATAAGTTTCCCAAAAAATTTCTTATAGGGTGGCGCTACTGCCGCTAACCAATATGAAAGTGGTTTTAAAGATGGAGGTAAAGGGATCAATACAAGTGACACTTTAACAAGTGGTTCTCACACGGTTACTAGAAGAGTAACTTGGAAAAATCCAACTACCTGTGAAACTTAATGGTATTTGGTGAAACACATTGATTTTTACCTGAAAGTGCTGTCCCAACAATCTTAGATAATAAATATTATCCTAGTCATGTGGCTACAAATTTTCATCATCACTATAAAGAAGATATTGCTTTAATGGGAGAAATGGGATTTAAAACATTCCGTTTATCTATGAACTGGGCTAGAATTTTCCCTAATGGGGATGATGAAACACCTAATGAAGAAGGTTTGAAATTCT
>URQL01000119.1 GCA_900550005.1 uncultured Erysipelotrichaceae bacterium | reverse complement strand
TAATGTGTAAGAAAGTGTGTATGATAATGAGTATGATGAAGGAGAATTTTTATGGATCAATATAACCCACCTTATGAAATTACAAATCAAATATTAGAGTATGTTGCTTCCATTTCAGAAAAAGTAGGTAGAATTTCTGTAACAACAAATTTAGATAATAAACCTCATTTAAGAAAAAATAATAAAATTAAATCGGTATATTCTTCATTAAAAATTGAAGCTAATTCTTTATCTTTAGATCAAGTTTATAGTGTGATTAATGGTAAAATCGTTTTAGGGAAGCAAAAAGAAATTCAAGAAGTAAAAAATGCTTATGAAACCTATGAACAGTTTGAAATGATTGATCCTTATTCAATTGAGGATTTAAAAAAATATCATGGTGTGATGACAAAGTATTTAGTAACGGAATCGGGTACATTTCGAAAAGGTGAAGAAGGTGTTTTTAATGGTGAAAAATGTATTTTTATGGCGCCTCCAGCTTGGTTAGTTCCTAATTTAGTTCAACAACTTTTCACTTGGATAAATGAACAAAAAGATCATGTACATCCACTCATATTAAGTTGTGTATTTCATTATGAATTTGTTTCTATTCATCCATTTGTAGATGGAAATGGTAGGATGGCAAGATTATGGCAAAATGTTATTTTAGGAAAATGGAATCTTATTTTTGAATATTTACCAATAGAAAGTCAAATTGGAAAGTTTCAAAGTGACTATTATGATGCGATTGCATTATGTCATAAAGAAGGAGAGTCAACAGCATTCATTGAATTTATGTTGAAACAAATTGATCAAGTTTTAGATGACATTGTAAAAGAATCTAAAGATTATGCTAGTATGTCGTATCAAGTAAAAAAATTATTAGATAGTATGGAATATGATGTTTATTATACAAGTAGAGAATTAATGGATAAGTTAGGCTTAAAATCACATAATGGTTTTATGAAAAATTATTTACATCCTGCTTTACAACAAAATCGAATAGAAATGACTATTCCAGATAAACCAAGAAGTAAAAATCAAAGATATTTCAAACAATAAATGTGTAAGAAAGTGTGTAGGATAATGATTAGGATGGGAGAAAAAAGATGTTATATATAATGAGACATGGAAAAACAGATTGGAACGCTAAAAAGAAATTACAAGGTAGAGTAGATATTCCTTTAAACGAAGAAGGGCTTGAGATGGCTAAAAAGGCAAAAGATGAATATAAGGATATTCATTTTGATGTCTGTTTTTGTTCACCACTTATACGTGCAAAACAAACAGCTCATCTTGTTTTAGCAGGAAGAAATATTCCAATTATTGAAGATGAACGTTTAGTTGAAATGGGTTTTGGTATTTGTGAAGGTGTAGAAAACTATGCTCATAATCAAGATTATCCAATTCATATTCTATTTGAACGACCACAAGATTATAAGATTCCTGTAGAAGGGGGAGAAAGTTTACAAGAAGTCTATGCAAGAACAGGTGCATTTTTAAAGGAAGTTGTTGAACCTTTATTAAAACAAGATAAAGATATATTGATTGTTGGGCATGGTGCAATGAATTCGAGCATTGTTTGTCAAGTTAGAGGTTTACCTGTAGAAAAATATTGGAGTGCAGGTATAGAAAATTGTAAGTTGATGCGACTTATTTAAAGAGTAGAGTTGAATTCTACCTTTTATTTTTGAAATGTATTGCAAAAAAATAATTTAAATAATATAATGTTATCGATAAATCATAAAAGAAATAGAGGGACAAAAATTATGTTGAAAATCAATTCTTTAACAAAACATTATGGCGATAAGGTTGCGGTAGATCATTTATCACTTCATATTAAGCCGGGAGAAATTTATGGCTTTATTGGTCATAATGGGGCAGGTAAAACAACGACATTAAAGGCTGTTGTAGGTATTTTAGATTTTGATGAAGGGGAAATTTTAATTGATGGACATTCGATCAAAGAAGAACCCCTAGTATGTAAACAAAACTTTGCTTATATTCCTGATAACCCTGATTTGTATGAGTTTATGACGGGAATACAATATTTAAATTTCATTGGGGATATTTTTAAGGTGGAAAGTTATACTCGTCAACAAAGAATCGATCACTATGCATCACTTTTTGAAATTAAAGATGATTTAAATAAGTCAATTGCTGCTTATTCTCATGGAATGAAACAAAAATTAGCGATTATTAGTGCTTGGATCCATGAACCTAAACTGATTATTATGGATGAACCTTTTGTAGGATTAGATCCTAAAGCATCGCATATTTTAAAAGAAATGATGAAAGAAGTATGTCAAAAACAAGGAGCTATTTTCTTTTCAACTCATGTTTTAGAAGTAGCAGAAAAGTTATGCGATAAGATTGCTATTATTAAAGGAGGAAAACTGATTCGCTCTGGTACTATGGAAGAAGTACGTGGAGATGATAGTTTAGAAGAAGTCTTCTTAGAATTGGAGGAAGATTAAAATGATTAAGCTCTTAGTTAAAAAACAGTTTCAAGAAATGTTTAAAAATTATTTCTATAATTCTAAAAAGAATGAACAACGTTCTAAAAGTTCAATATTATTACTTTTACTCACTTTTGTATTGATTATGGTGGTTATACTAGGTGGAATGTTCAGTGCACTAGCTATCGGAATTTGTCCAGTCTTGTTATCTGTAGGATTGGATTGGTTTTATTTGATAAGTATGGGGATTGCCGCTCTTGTACTAGGTGCTTTTGGGAGTATCTTTAGTACCTATTCTTCTTTATATCTAGCTAAAGATAATGATATTTTACTTTCTTTGCCAATTAAAGTTAAAGATATTTTGATTTCTCGTTTATTGAGTGTGTATCTAATGGGAGTTATTTATAGTGGTCTTGTAATGATACCAGCGATTGTTGTTTATTTGTATTATTCCATTAAATTAAATCAATTTCACTGGATGAAACTTATTGGATCGATTGATTATTATTTATTAATTACTTTGCTTATCTTAATTTTATCTTGTACATTAGGTTATGTTGTTGCAAGATTTTCTTTAAAACTTAAAAATAAAAGTTATGTATCTGTATTGATATCACTTTCTTTATTAGGAATTTATTACTATTTTTATTTTAAATTAGTGGATGGTATGAATCAATTTATTGCAAATATTGTTTTTTATGGAAATACTGTCAAAGGTAAAGCAAATCTTCTTTATTTGTTTGGATTGATTGGTACAGGAGATGTAAAAACGATTTTTGTTTTTACACTTGTTATTTTGGTATTCACTTATGGAGTGTATCGTATATTACAAAAAAGTTTTATTAAAATAGCTACAGCATCACCTGAAAGTACATCGAAAGTTTATACATCTCATCTAGTAAAACAACAAAGTATTGACCGTGCTCTTTTTATGAGAGAATGGAAAAGATTTACGAGTAGTGCAAACTATATGTTGAATAGTGGAATGGGAAGTGTGATGTTCTTTTTAGTAGGGGGATATCTTTTATTCAAAGGAACAGATGTTATTGAAAGTTTGTTGAGTGTTTACGAAATGGATCCTTCTAATCTACTCATTTATCTTATCATTGGATTATGTTTGATTGGAGCGATGAATGATAGTGTAGCAGCAAGTGTTTCATTAGAAGGAAAAAATATTTGGATCACAAAATCTTTACCGGTTGCGACAAAGCAAATCCTTTATTCTAAAATGAAAATCCAACTTGTGATTACACTTATTCCTTTTCTTATTTGTAGTGGTTTATTGATTTATAAACTTGATTTAAGTATTATTGATGGAATGTTTATGGTACTGATTCCGTCGCTCATGTTTGTATTATTTGCTCATGTTGGTTTAATTGCTAATTTATTACATGCGAATTTAAATTGGATAAATGAGCTTACTGTTATCAAACAAGGATTCCCTGTATTTATTGCTATGTTTGGCGGATGGATAATCAGTTTAGGAATGTATGGTTTAGCTTATTTATTTAAAGGTTTACCTCTAGTTTATTGTTTAACATTGATTATTATTATTGAAGTTATCATTATTTTTGCTTTAAATAGATGGTTAAATCAAAAGGGCTGTGCAATTTATGAAAGATTATAGTTAAAGCTATAATCTTTTTTTTTGTAACTATTGACATTACAATAGAATAGAAATAGAATATCAAATGTAATGATAAAAGTTACATTCGAGAGCGCTATGAAGTTAAAAGAGATATTAAGTCAATTAGTCAATACGATTCATACCGTTGTTTTAGCGACAGTAGATAACCAGGGTCATCCTTACAGTGCGACTATGGATAGGATGCTTGAAGAAGGTCATGCTATCTATTTTTTAACGGCACGTGGTAAATCAATTTATCAACGTTTAAAAACGAATCTTTATATTGCATTAACAGGAATAAAAGGGGAAGATACCATGTCGAGTATTTCAATATCATTACATGGAAACGTAAAACCCATAGGAAAAGAAAAATTGGATAAAATCTTTATTAAAAATCCGTATACGAAAATGATTTATCCAAACCAACAAGCAAAAGAAGTTTTAGAAGTATTTAAAATTGAAGATTATGAAGGAAAATATTTTGATTTAAGTTGTCAACCGATTTATCGTCAATCTTTTATTTCAACAAATAACTTTATAAGGAAAGCTTATTGGATCAATGAAAAATGTGTAAAATGCAATCAATGTGTTCAAGTATGTCCACAAGGATGTATCAAGCAAGATGATCATTATTCAATTGTGCAGGAATATTGCCTACATTGTGGAAAATGTTTTGAATTTTGTAAATATCAAGCCATTAATAAGGGGGAATAACATGGATCAATTAGAAAAATGTGCAAAATTAATAAAAAAAGCTAAAGTGATTTTAATTGGAGCAGGGTCAGGTCTTTCAACTTCTGATGGTTTTGAATATAGTGGAGAACGTTTTAAAAACTATTTTCAAGATTTATTGATCACTATCATTTTCAGGATATGTATGAAGCAGGATTTTATCCTTACACTTCTTTAGAAGAGTATTGGGGTTATTGGTCATGTCATGTTTACTATAATCGTTATATACCTGCGATTAAAGATACCTATAAAAAATTATATGATTTAGTTAAAGATAAGGATTATTTTGTTTTGACGACCAATGTAGATCATCAATTTCAAGAGGCTGGTTTTGATAAAAAACGTTTGTTTTACACACAAGGAGATTATGGTTTGTTTCAATGCAGTGAACCTTGTCATCAAAAAACGTACGATAACCAAAAAAGTGATTGAACAAATGGAGAAAAATCAAAAAATCGGAAAATACCAACAGAATTGATTCCACATTGTTCAATTTGTGGAAAACCCATGACGATGAATTTGTGTTGTGATGATACATTTGTTGAAGATGAAGGATGGCATCATGCGATGCAAAGATACGTAGAGTTTAGAAGTAAACATCGTTATGATAAAATTGTATAGCTTGAACTTGGAGTAGGGATGAACACACCAGGAATTATTAAATATCCTTTTTATAATGCAACATATGAAAATCCAAGTAGTCATCTTATTGTGATGGATAATCAATCAACCAAGATCCCATTGCTTATTAAAAGACGTGCCATTGAATTAATAGGT
>URQL01000118.1 GCA_900550005.1 uncultured Erysipelotrichaceae bacterium | reverse complement strand
ACCATCGACCTCACGCTTATCAGGCGTGCGCTCTAACCAGCTGAGCTACAGGCCCTTATAAAGGGTAACAACCATTTGCAATTCAAATAATGGTGGGCCTGAATGGACTTGAACCATCGACCTCACGCTTATCAGGCGTGCGCTCTAACCAGCTGAGCTACAGGCCCATCACTTGACTGCTTGCTTATAATATCATGTATTCGCCTTATCGTCAACACTTTTTTTGATTTTTTTACAAATTTTCGATACTTTTTTTATTTTATTTTTCTTCTATATTTTAAATTTATTCATACATTTAAAACAGGTGATTAATTTGAAATATATCCATAGTTTTTTAATAACGCTTTTATTTTGTATTTTATTCTATGCATTCTTTTTCCCCATTCAATTTCATCCACTCCCTGTAAATCAAACACTCTCTTTATCTAATCAAACAATTGTAATCGACCCTGGTCACGGTGGTCTTGATAATGGTGCAAGTGTAGGAAAATATAAAGAAGATGATATTAATTTAAAAATTGCCTTTAAGTTACAAAAAGAATTAGAAAGTCGAGGAGCCACTGTTTTTTTAACCCGCAATGATGATCAAGACTTAACCATGCGTAATTATAATTATTCTAAGCAAGATGATATGTATTTAAGAGTAAGAAAAATAGATAGTTATGAAGCTGACTTATTTGTTAGTATCCATCTTAATGCATCACCTAGTTCATCTACATGGGGATCACAAGTATTTTATTATGGCAAAAGTGAAGAGGCAAAACAACTAGCTAATGATGTTCATAATAGTATGAAAAAGGTTACCGGATCAAAAAAAGCAATCGAAAGTGCTAATTTTTATGTTTTAAGATGTACAAAGACAAAAGGAATTTTAATTGAATGTGGCTTTCTTACCAACAAAAATGAAAGAGGACAACTTTTATCTTCAAAACACCAAGAAAAGCTCTCTAAAGTCATTGCTGACGGAATTGAAGCCTATATTCAAAGATTACAAACATCTTCACATAACTAAACGTAAAAGTCTTTTCACATAAAAGAATAAATTACAAAAATCAATAAACTTTTCCACATTTTATATCTAACAAGTAAAATATCAATAAATTTTCATCAAAAAAAGCCCCAAATACTTGGGACTTTTGAAAACATGCAGTAATAAAATTATCTCTTTGAGAATTGAGGAGCACGTCTAGCTGCTTTAAGACCATATTTTTTACGTTCTTTAACACGTGCATCACGAGTTAAGAATCCAGCTGCTTTTAATGCAGGTCTATAATCAGAACCAGCTTCTAATAAAGCTCTTGAAACACCATGACGGATAGCACCTGCTTGACCAGCATGTCCTCCACCATATACGTTTACTTTAACATCAAATTTATCTTTAGTTCCTGTTAACTCTAAAGGTTGGTTAACAACCATAACTAAAACATCAGATTGTAAGTAATCTTTTGCTTCTCTTCCGTTAATAGTAACTTTTCCATCACCAGGTGTTAAAATAACACGAGCAACAGATGTTTTTCTTCTTCCAGTTCCTCTATATTGTACGTTTGCCATAGTTGTCCTCCTTCTTAACCTTTAATTTTTAATTCTTCTGGTTTTTGTGCTGCATGTGGATGAGTATTACCTGTATAAACAAATAATTTCATACCTTGTTTTCTTCCTAAAGTGTTATGTGGTAACATACCTTTAACAGCTGCTTCCACAAATCCTGTAGGGTTTTGAGTTTGGAAAGTTCTAGCAGTTTTAACTTTTAAACCACCTAACCATCCACTGTGATGATAGTATTTAACTTTGTCAAGTTTTTTACCAGTCATTACTACTTTTTCAGCATTAATAATGATTACATAGTCACCAGTATCTACATGTGGTGTATATGTTGGTTTATGTTTTCCTCTTAATACTGTTGCAACTTCAGAAGCTAAACGCCCTAAAGTTTGTCCTTCTGCATCAACTACGTACCATTTACGTTCAATTGTTGATTCTTTTGCCATTGTTGTTTGTCGCATTGTATAATCTCCTTCTCGTAGTTTCCGGGGCTACTCAGGCATACAAGTGCCATGATTTATTATAAAGTTATCAATTTAGAAAGTCAACATAAATTTTTTTATTTTTGAATTTATTCACATTGATCATACCATACTTGATAAAGATATAAACCTTGAGGCTTAGCTTTATATAAAATATGCTTTTCACCACAACTATCCAATCGAAATTTAGCTTCTTCTTCACTAAAACGTCCTGCCCCAATTTGAATAAGAGCTCCAACTAAATGTCTTACCATGTAACGTCTAAACCCATTTCCAGTGACTCTAAATTCAACTAAATCTCCTTTTTGTAGCACATCAAACTCATAAATCGTTCGAATTGTATTTCCATATTGATCATAACTGCAATAGGATGCAAAATTATGTTCACCAATGAACATTTTTGCTGCTTGATTCATTTTTTCAACATCTAATTTCCGATTATATTGATAAATATAGTTAGTTTCAAATGGAGAATATTCTCCCATATTTAAATAATAACGGTATTCTTTTTTTGTTGCTAAATAACGCGAATGGAACCGATCATCAACATGCTTGCAAGATACAATATAAATATCATTTGGCATAAAGTGATTAATAGCCATTTTCCATCTTTCATCATTTAATTCTTTAACTGTATCAAAATGGAATACTTGTCCTTTAGCATGCACTTTAGCATCTGTTCTACCAGAGGCATGAATCGTAATTTCTTCTTGCGTTATATTTTTTAATGCCTTTTGAATTTCTCCTTGTATCGTTCTTTTGTTGTTTTGAATTTGAAATCCATAAAATTTTGATCCATCATAAGTAACTACACATTTGATACGTGCCATTATAAGACCACACTTAAGGCAATCACACTTACACAAATACACCCTACTGCGATTGCACTTACTGTATCTGCATTTTGCCACTTTAATACTTTATATCGTGTTCTTTTTCCATCTGGATCATAACCTCTACTTTCCATCGCATTTGCCAAATCTTCTGCACGTTGAAAAGCTGAAATAAATAATGGAACGATTAGCGATACTATAGCTCTAATTTTTTCAATAAGCTTTCCTTCTTTAAAGTCAACACCTCGGCTTGCTTGTGCTTTCATAATACGTTCTGTTTCTTCTAATAAAGTAGGAATAAAGCGTAAAGCAATTGAAATCATCATAGAAACTTCATGAGCAGGAAATCCAAACTTTTTCAAAGGAACAAATAAATGTTCTAATCCTAACGTCAAATCAAGTGGTTTTGTTGTTGCTGTAAGAATAGTTGTTAAAGCAACAATTAATATTAAACGAATAAGAATATAGGCAGTTTGAATCAAACCACCACTATAAATTGAAACTGGACCGATTTTACATAAAACAAAACCTTCCCTAATCATAAAAATATTTAAAATCATTAAAAACGACATCATTAAAATCATTGGTTTAAGTGATTTTAATATGTATGTGATTTTAATTTTAGCTAATTTAATAATCAAACAAATAAATAAACCCGTGATTGCATAGCCAATAAAACCAGCATCAAAAAATACAGTGATCAATAAGACAAGTAAACATACAATCTTCAAACGTGGATCTAAACGATGAATATAAGAATCATAGGGTAAATATTTACCTAATGTGATATTTCCCATTTATATCTCCTCCTTAATGGCTTGAACAAGTTGTTCGATTTCTTTTATTGACGGATCAATATGAAATCCTTGTTGATTTAATTCGTAGATAAAATGCGTGATTACAGGTAAATCAATACTTAAGTTTTCTAAATAAGAAGCATCTGTAAATATTTCATCTACAGTCCCCTTTTTAACAATTTCACCTTTATTCATAACCACAGCAAAATCACAATAATTTAATACATGATTCATATCATGAGTAACAATAATAACTGTTTTTCCTTGATCATTAAGTGTTTTAAAAAGATCCATCATCTCTTTTGCACCTTGTGGATCTAATCCAGCAGTCGGTTCATCAAGTACCAATACATCTGGATCCATAACTAATATTCCCGCAATAGCAACACGACGTTTTTGTCCACCAGATAAATCAAATGGAGATTTTTGTAAGTAACTTTCATCTAATCCAACAGCTTTAATTACTTTTCTTGCGGCTTCTTTTGCTTGCTGCTCATCAACACCAAAGTTTTTAGGTCCAAAGATAATATCCTTTTCAATTGTATCTTCAAATAATTGATATTCAGGAAATTGAAATACAAGTCCTGCCATTTTTTTTAATTGTTTTAACCCCTTAGGAACATTGGTAGCTTCAATAATAAAGTCATTAACTTGTACTTTACCTTGAGTAGGTAACAATAACGCGTTAATATGTTGAATAAGAGTTGACTTACCACTTCCAGTATGACCAATAATAGCAGTAAAAGAACCTTTAGGAATATCTAAATTAATATCTTTTAAAGCCATATAAGAAAAAGGAGTATTATTTGAATAGGTATGACTTACTTGTTCGAATTTAACTGACATAATTGACTCACCAACTCCCTTTCTTGTAAATTTAATTCTACATTAATTCCATTTTCACGTAATTTTTTAGACACTTTATAAGCAAATGGAACATCTAATTCCATCGATTTCATTAATTTTTCATCATTTAAAATATCTTGTGGTTTTCCAACTTTTATTACTTTACCATTATTTAATAAAACGATTTGATCAGCATATACAGCTTCTTCAATATCATGACTAATCGAAATAACTGTCATTTTAGTATCGTTATTAAGTTGTTTTACTAATGTATTTATTTCTCGTCTTCCTTTTGGATCAAGCATACTTGTTGCTTCATCTAATATAATAATATCAGGTGATGTTGCTAAAATTCCAGCAATGGCAACACGTTGTTTTTGCCCTCCAGAAAGTTTTGTAGGTTCATGTTCTAAAAAATCTTCCATAGAAACCTTTTTGGCATATTTTTCAATAATTGCATCCATTTGTTCTTGAGGAATACACTTATTTTCTAACCCAAAAGCAATATCATCACGAACTGTTGCGCCAATAAATTGATTATCCGGATTTTGAAATACAATTCCAATCTTGTCACGAATCTTATATAAGTTTTCTTCATTTAATTGCATATTTTCAACATAAATTTCACCTGATTTTGCTTCTAATAATCCAATTAGTAATTTTGCAATCGTACTCTTACCACTTCCATTATGACCTAATATTACCGTATAACTTCCAGAATCCATATTTAACGAAACATCATCAATCGTTTTGAGATTCTCTTCGTATTCAAAACAAAGATGTTTAATTTCAATTATTTTACCCATATAATCCTCCTTTTTTGTACAAGTCCTATTTTAGTGATTTACTAGAAAGATGTCAAGACACAAAAAAAGGAGGTTCAAACCTCCTTTAATTTATTATGCTAAAGTAACGATAGCCATTGGTGCGTTATCACCTTTACGGTTATGAGTTTTGTAAATACGAGTATATCCTCCATTTACATCTGCATATTTAGGTGCAACATCATCAAATAATTTTTGAACAGTATTTTTAGAGATTTCTTCATCTTTTACATTATAAAGATAAGCTGCAGCTTGTCTTCTTGCATGTAAGTCTCCACGTTTACCTAAAGTAATTAATTCAT
>URQL01000117.1 GCA_900550005.1 uncultured Erysipelotrichaceae bacterium | reverse complement strand
AGAAGCTTATTACTTAAATAAATACAACTTTAAAGTTTACGAAAAAGGAATTGTTGAAGATATTAAAAATATTAATGAAAACTACATTAAATAAGAGCGACGAGCTCTTATTTTTATGTTAAAATAATAAAAAAAGGAGGAATTTTTATGTCAAATTGTATTTTTTGTAAAATCTCAAACCATGAAATTAGTTCACAAACTTTATATGAAGATGAAACATGTATCACCATCCTTGATTTATCTCAAGCAACACGTGGTCATAGTTTAGTCATTAGTAAAAAACATTATCCATCTATCTTAGAAGCAGATCCACAAGATGTAGCACATATGTTTACCGTCGCTAAAAAAATGGCTGAAACGATTTGTCTTAATCTTCATGCGAATGGAGTAAATATCCTAACCAATGCAAAAGAAGCAGCAGGTCAAACAGTGGATCATTTCCATATTCATATCATCCCACGTTATGATCAAAATGATGGATTCAATCCTATCTTTACCAATAACGAAGGAAAAGAAGATTTAGCTACAATTAAAGCAGAAATTCTAAAATAAAGAAACCAGTTCAAGCGAACTGGTTTCTTTTTATTCAATTGTTGGTTTATAAAAACCTCTATTTTCTAAAGAAAATACCCTTTTAGCAAAATGTCCTGGTTCAACATTTTCTAACGCTTTATCAATCATATTCATACGAGCATCGATATTATCAATAAGATAAATCATTTCCGCTTCTTTAATTAATGGAAGAACAGGTGAACCGTATTCTAATTTACCATGATGAGATAAAACAACATGACGTAAAAGTAAAACTTCTTCCCCTTCAATATTTAATTCATGAGCACAACGATCAATTAAAACTTGACCAATTGAAATATGTCCTAATAATTTTCCTTCCATTGTATATTCAGGAACAATTGGTCCACTTAATTCTGCAATTTTACCAATATCATGAAGAATAATTCCTCCATACATTAAATCTGGATTAAGTGAAGGATAATTAACACATAGTGCTTTAGCTAAAGATAACATCGAATACGTATGATACAATAACCCAGACACGTATTCATGATGATTCTTACTTGCTGCTGGATAAATTTCAAATTGATCTCGGTATTGAAAATACAATGATTCTACAATTTTATGGATTTTTTCATTTTTGATTTGCTTGATCGTCTCTTCGATACCATTAAGCATTTCTTTTCGATCAATTGGTGCTGACTTTAAATATTGAACTTGTTGTTGTTCACTTGAATCTAAAACGGTAATTTTATTTACCTTAACTTGTGTGTCATCATTATATTTGATTGCATCCCCTACAACATGGACCACTTTTCCTAAAGTAATTGTTTGGATTTGTTCAGGAGTAACTGCCCATAGTTTCGCATCTAAAGATCCTGTAGAATCTTGAAATACTAAAGAAAGGTAAGGTGCTTTAGCTGTTTTTCCATTTAAAACGGTTGTGATAATTGCATCAAATTCGACTCCATTATCACCTGGTTTGATTTCTCTTATTTTCTTATTCATTTTCATATCCGCCCTCTTTCAATACTTGTTTAATTAATTGATAATCAAAACCTTTGCGCATCAAATACACATAGATTTTATTATAAAGTTGTCGACCATCGTATTTTTGGCCATAACGTTTGAACGCTTTATCAAATTCTTTTAAAATCAATTCTTCTTCTAATTCATCATTTGTATAAAAATCAAAGCTTGACATAACTTTCGTAATCACAGCTGAAGAAAAACCTTTTAAATAGAGTTTATCAGAAATCGCATCGATCATAGCAGCGCGTGATTTTTTTGAATTATTTCGATACGCCTTTTCAACAATTTCTAATGCAGCTTGATATTCTTGCTCTTCACCATAGGCATCTCTGTGTTTTTCAATGATTTCTTCATCAATGCCTTTCATTCTTAGATTCGCAATGGCTTTATGAATACCAAGTCCTAATTTAGATGCACGTTGTAAATAATCGATTGTATATTCTTCATCATTGATTAGATTTTTTTCTGTTAATAAATTGACTGTCATATCAATTTGAATATCGTCATATAAATCTAAACGATTTAATTTTTCAATAATTTGTTTTCGTGTATAATCTTTAACCGTTAAAAATTTTAAAGCACGTGCATAAGCACCACTTACTTTTTCATAATCGTTTAATGCATCAAATTCTTCACGTTCAATTACTTTTCCTTTATAAAGACCATAACGATTAATAATGGTTTCTGGAAGTTCAAAAGTAATCTCATTATTATCTGATTTCAAAACACATTCGTATAAATTGTTTTTTAAATGATAAAGGTTGTGTACTTTATAACGATAATGTTTGTGTTCAATCGCTAATTTATAAACATGGAATACCTTTTCAAAAAAGACATCATCACTAAATCTTTTAGCGTCTTTTGCCGCCTGTTCAACAACAACCGATGTATCCATTGATTTTATTTCAATAATTTTATTTGCTAAATCTTCTTGATCTTTAAAGTAAAATCCATTTTTTCCATCAATGATCACATCTTCCAAATTTTTATCTTTACGTGCAAGCACCACAAGACTTGAAGCTTGTGCTTCAATAAATGTTAACCCTTGAGTTTCTGTAATCGAAGCTGAAACAAAGCATGAAGAAGCATGATAATAATTAGGAACTTCTTCACGAGGAACAGCCCCAGTAAAAATAACACTATCTTCAACATCTAAGGAAGTAGCTAAAGCTTCGAGTTCTTCTTTAGATGGACCTTGTCCTACGATCATAAACCTAACATCATCAATTCCTTTTTTCTTCAAAATGGCTGCTGCTTCAATAACAAGATCCACGCTTTTTTCACTTGCTAAACGGCCTAAAAAAGTAACAACATAATAAGAATCAAGATGGTACTTTTCTTTTATTTTAGCTACTTGTTCTTCATTTTTATTTTTTATATCAAAAGCGTCTAACATTAATCCTGTTGGGATAACATGGATATCTTTATCGATTCCATAACTTAACAAGGCTTCTTTGGTTTTATTAGAAGGAGCAATTAATTCCGTGCAATTATCACCATAAATACGACTAATACTCTCAACAGATTTTTTCATGATCTTATTCATTGGATCAAAATTTCCTGCAACATAATAAGTATAATCCTCATACATTGTATGATACGTATAAACAACAGGTAAATTTAATATTTGGGCAACAATTTTACCAAATATACCAATACCAAACTCTGTTTGAATATGAATCACATCTAATCCTTGATTTTTGATTTCTCGCATTCCTTTAAATGAAAAAATATTAGCCATACGATACCCATAAAGCTTTTTAAGTTCAATTCCTGGTAAACGTAAAACATTTTCATCATCTTGATAATCACTATGATCAGGTAATTCAGAAGTAACGATCATGACTTCGTGTCCATGTTTTTCTAATGCCTTTCTTAATATATAAGATGATGTGGCCACCCCATTAATATCCGGTAAATACGTATCCGTAAAGATTCCAATTTTCATTCTAAGACCCCTTTCGATTAATATCTTGATCAAGACCAAATACAATAGCACCCACGATCAAAATACTATAATATGTAACAAAACGCCAAACGATCATGCTTCCTTTAGCGCCAACACTTCCAAGTAAATAGCCAAACATAATAATAAACGTTCCTTCACTTCCTCCAGAGGCTCCTGGAATAGGAATAAAAGACGTAATCATGTAAACAAAAGAAGTAACCCCAATAAATTCAGTTAATTTAATTTGAGATACATCCAAATTAAGTGATTTTGCGCAAAAATAAGGTATGCAATAAAGTAAAGTTAATTTAATAATATTAAGTGTACTTACTTGTATAAGCATTCTTTTATTTTTTTGTAATGTCTTTAACTCTCTTCGAAAATCTTCTAAATGTTGATTTACTTTATGTGCTTCTGTTTCATAATCACGAACAAGATGAACTTTAGCACCTATTTTTAATACAACATTAACAAAAAAATTTTGTAAGCTTTTTGATTTTGCACCAACAAACAAACTACAAATAACAAAAAAATTGATGCCAAAACCGAGTAAAGCAAGTGAAAAGAAATTTGAAAAATGACTACGATAATAAGAATATTTCAAAATTACAACCACAAGGGAATATAAAACAACTACGCTTTGATAAACAATGAAATTCAATAAAAGAATACTTGCAGAAAATTTAGGTGCGATCTTTTGTTTATTAAAAACAAATATTTGAGCAAATTGTCCACCACTTTGAAATGGCGTGATGCCATTAAAAAAAGCAGCTACAAAAGAATTAACTACCCCTTGTTTAAATGTATAAAAACGATTGTATAGTCGTCCGAAAATCATTAAGACATAACCTTCTAATCCATAGTAAGCACACATAATGATAAATGCGACCAATACATAAATGAGTTTTGCATTTTTTACCGTATCAAGTACAACACTAAACTCTCCTTTTAGCGAAAAGTAAAGCGCAATAAATGTAAAAAAAGCAATCATCAATAAATTTTTAACATATTTTTTTATTACGCTTTTCATATACCATTACCCCTCTAGAACTTCTTCATATACCTCTTTGAGTTCTTCTCCTATTACTTTTAGACTACGACTTTGTGCAACTTTATACCCTTCGTCCGTTAAATCAGGCATTTGATGATTACATATTTTTTTAATCAATTCCACAAAATCATCAACATCGTTTCCTTTAAAACAATTTTGATTATTTTCAAGCCATCCATCAAAAACCGGAATATCTCTAATTAAAACATTTGTACGTGAAGCAAGTGCTTCTAAAACAACAATTCCTTCTGTTTCTTCACGACTTGGAAAAAAGAAAACATCTGCATTTGAGTATGCTCCTTTAATAATATCCCCACTAATGTATCCTGGTAAAATCACATTAGCTGGTGGATTATCCATAATTTTACGAATATTTACGGTTGGTGCAGACATTAATTTATCACCAAACCAAATAAATGTATATTCAGGTAATTTTTCAGCGACTTCACAAAAAGTATCAAATCCTTTTCTTTCAAAAAACCACCCTACACTAATAATGACTTTTTGGTCCTCTTTTAAATTAAAATATTCCCTAAACTTCTTTTCTTTTTCTTCATCTTTTTTAAATTTATCCAAATCTATTCCATTAGAAATAGGATAAATCTTCTTATCGATACCGTAACTTTCTAATAATTGTTTTGAATAAGGTGTTGGTGTGATGATCACATCTCCTTTATTATACATATAAACTAACCAATCTTTATAAACTGGAGCTAGTAAATTTGAGAACATAAAAGAGTTCATAAAATCTTCTTTTGTCGAATGGGCATGCACCACCACTTTTTTCCCTTGTTGTTTAGCAATTTTGATTTCCGCTAAACTTTTAAACCAAACTGTATTAACATGTAAAATATCAAAATCATCAACTAATGGATCTACCGTATAGTCAATTCCATTTAATTCTAAAGCTTTCATTTGATGTTCACGTGCACGACCAATTCCTGATTTAGATATTGCATTTTCATTTTCAAAATATAATTTTATTTTCATTCTATCACCTAGGAGTATTATACTACAAATTTAACAAAAACAAAACATTACTAAGATGTAAATCCCTATGTTTTAGAAAAAAAGAACTGTTCTAAGTTT
>URQL01000116.1 GCA_900550005.1 uncultured Erysipelotrichaceae bacterium | reverse complement strand
TACGATATAGACTTTCATTAAACAAAGCAGATGGTACATATTTCATCCCTTTTTCTAATTTAACTAGATTTGTAGACCCATCAACAGAATCAACAGTAATATAACCTTTTACGCCATTAGAACGGTTGGTAAAATACTTAATAACCCCATTATATTCAAGAGGTGTAACACGAACAACACGATTTTTATAATTAATTTGCGTATAAAGTTCAGATACACTAAATTGAGATACAAGTTCAGGCATTTGTCCCATAACACGATCGCCTAATTTACTTGAAGAATCTTTATCTAATAAAGGTAATGAATTAAAATCTACTGCGCTGACATCTTCAACAAAATCCCCATCCTCTTGCACTGTAATTCTTTTTGAATAAATATTTGCATTAATAACAGGTGAATAAAATAAGTTAATACCTAAAGCTAATAAAACCAATAAAATAGGTACACTCCAAGCTTTAGATAAATGAAATTTGAAAGTAACAATTTCCTTTACTGAAGAAAATACCGTTAAAACAACGGCAAAAATCACCACCATAGCAACATAAAACCAAAATAACATAGATTGAATATTAAGTGGTGGAATCATCACATAAAAAACAATCCCAGCAAAAATAAGTGTAAAAATACTATTTCTAATTTGTTTATTTTTCATAATTTCCTCCTTGTTACTACTATACATGAAATAAGCATAAAAATAAACTATTTTAGCTTTCATTAATTTGTTCATTTTTATCTTAACATCCAAAACAAGTTGTGTTATGATAGCCACGTAAGTCGAAAGAAGGGATAATTTGTGGGATATGTATTCCAATTTATGATTATTAGTGGCTTTACTTTACTTGGAGAATTACTTCATAATCTATTACCTTTACCTGTTCCATCTAGCGTTTATGGAATGATTTTATTATTTATTGCCCTACTTGTGGGTATTGTAAAAGAAGAACAAATCAAAGAAACTGCCGATTTTTTATTACTTATTATGCCCATTATGTTTATTGGGCCAAGTGTTGGCATTATTGAAAACTTCGCAAATCTTTCAAATCACTTATTAGCATTTGTCGTTTTAATCTTTATTACAACACTATTTGTCATGGTTGTAACAGGTTTTATCACTCAAAAAATTATTTTGTTTGAAGAAAAGAGGGAACAATCAAATGGATAGTTTTGTTACTTCTACTTATTTTGGTTTGGTATTAAGTCTAACAGGTTATTATTTAGGTGTAAAAATCAGAGAAAAGACAAACTTAGCTTTGTTTAATCCTTTATTTGTTTCAGCTTTCTTAATTATTTGCGTATTGGTTTTACTTCATATTCCTTATGAAAGCTTTAATATTGGTGCTTCTTATTTAACCTATTTATTAACACCAGCTACGGTATGTCTAGCCTTACCACTTTATCGAGAAATAAAAATTCTTAAAAAACATTTTAAAACCATGATGATTGCTTTATTAGCAGGATGTCTAACTTGTTTTCTTTTAGTCATCTTACTTGCTTTATTCTTTAAATTAGAAAATGATTTTGCAAGATCTTTATTACCTAAATCTATTACAACAGCGATTGCTATTGGTGTCAGTGAAGAAATCGGGGGGATTTCTGGTATCACTGTTGCTGCTGTTGTTATTACAGGAATATTAAGTGCAATGATTTATGTGGAGACCCCGACGAATCCGATTTTTGAATTATTCAACATTCATCATCCAATTGCTCAAGGTTTAGCACTAGGTGCTGCTGGCCATGCGATTGGTACAAGTAAAGCTCTAGAAATGGGAGAAATTCAAGGGGCTATGAGTTCTTTAGCTATTGTTGTAATGGGAATTCTAACCGTTGTTTTAGCTCCTGTGATTGCTAATTTTATTCATTAAAGTAAAGTCAAAAAAAGGATTAGTTTCACATCTGAAATTAATCCCTTTTTTTATTCTGCTTCTAATTCTTTTAAACAATTAGGTATATCTTTTAAATCTTGAGCATAATATTCATAGTGCAATGTATTTTCATTATGAACTAAAATTGCTTTTAGTTTAGCATGCTTTGCTCCACGAACATCTGCATTATAATTATCACCAATCATCACAATTTCTTGTGGTTCATCTAAATCCTGAATGATTTCTTGGTAAAATTTAACATTTGGTTTATCATAATTCATCTTTGCAGAGGTATAAATCGCATCAAAATAAGTATCAATTCCTAGTTGCTTAACTAAAGTTGCCAACTCAGGAACATGATTTGAAGCAATAATATGATGATACCCTTGCTTTGTAAGTTCATCTAATGTAGAAATGGTGTCTTCATAAAGATGCCATTTTGATTGATCTAAATAAACTTCTTTAAATTCTTTAGAGAAACTAACAGCAAGGTGTTCTTTAACCCCTAAATTAATAAATACTTTCGCTAAATAATTTTCAACATGCCCCCACCACGTTTTATTTCCTAATAACTCACTATGTGACTTTTCAAATTCATGCCATGGAAGACCACGTGTCATAAAAGCATGAATAGAATCATATGGTACATGGATATGATGTGCATTTAAAATTTCTTGCATTGTACTTGACCATTTTCCATCACGAAAAGCAAGTGTACAATCAAAATCCCAAAGTAAATATTTTTTCATTTTCTTCACCCCATTTAATACTTGTTTATTATAACACAATTCATTTTAAAACGGAGTCTTTTTAGCTCTCTTTATTTCGACATCCTTAGGCAAAAACCATTAATAAAGCGGTTAATACAACAATACTTACAATGATACTAATTGAATTAGCTATAGCTGGGGTTGGATCGTTTTCATCTAACATTTTACTATAAACTGCAGATATCGTCGATAATGGACTAAATAAGATGATAATCACCATTTTTTTAGCGAGCATAGGAAGAGGTAATAACAACACAAAACCGGTTAATAATAAATCACCTAAATAACGAATTCCTAAAATCTTACCTACTGCTTTAGCTTGTTGTTTAGTAACATGGACTTCAAGAATGATCCCAATCATCAACATCGCTAAAAAACTATTTGCTGAACCAATCATCGATGCAATTTGTGTTACTGGTGCCGGTAAAGTAATTTTAAATAAAGATAACACAAATAAAAGTAAATAAACATCAAAAGGAATTGACTTTGATAAAGCAATACATAAATTGCGCATATTTAATCTTCCTTTACCATCAACTAAATTACGAGCAATGGCATAAACACCACCTAATCCCATAAATGCATTTCCTATATCAAACATACATAAATACATTAATCCGGTTGCATCAAAAAAGCTTGCAGCAAAAGGAATTGAAAAGTTCCCTACGTTGTATCCTGAACAATTGACCATAGCTAAGGCTTGTTGCATTGGTGTTTCTTTATGATTTAAGAATTTCCCCATATAAGCTGTAACAATATTCGCTAAAAAACCAAGTCCAATAAGCGTAATCGTCACTAAACTAATTTCCATCCCATTACTTCCAGCAATTAAGGCTGCAGGTAAAGTAATGTTCATAACAACTTTTGAAAAGAAAAGACCATCTTCTGCTTTAAAAAAGCCTTTCTTTTTTAAAATATATCCTAAAGCAATAATAAAAACAAAACCTAATGATTTGACCAATACATCAACCATTTTTCTTCCTCCCTTGTTAATAACATATCTAGTATACTCGTATTTTTTTTAATATGTTATATTTTCATATTCTGCAAACAAAAAAACCACAACAACGTGTGGTTAACGAATTTGTTCCATTACTGTAATAACATCGATAGAATCTTGTAAACTATGTCGGTCATTTTCTATCTTGCCTGCATGAACATCATCAATTAAACATTGGATTTGTTTTGTCATATCGGTTCCTTTAATTGGATAATTTCTTTCAATCACTTGTTCATTTGGTAAATAAACCGTATAACTTATTATACGATTGAACATCGGAACCTTAATTTGTCCTAAAGTTCCTGTGATCGTTGCTTCTCGATCTTTTTGTTCATCAATAGCCCCTTCTAATAAAGCTTCAACTTTATTTTCAAATAAAACACGGCCAAAGAAATGTTCTTCTATTCCATCAACAACTTTAACTAATCCCTGCACATCTTTAACAGGAGAATCAATTAAATCTAAAGCAAAACCAACAAGATAAGGACCAACATCATTAAGTGCTCCTCCTTGTTCTTGATCAAATAAGAAAGATCCTGTTCCTTTAGCCATTAATACATTTGAACAAAAATTAGCTTCAATCGTTTTCACTTCCCCTATTAAAGATAAATCTTGTTTTAAATGTTCCATCCCATCATTTAATTTTGTTTTTAAAGCTTCTAAAAAATAAGTTTTTTCTTGATAAGCCACATCTCTAATTTCTTTCATATCTTTAGAAGATAAAACAGCTGGTTTTTCACATAAAACTGCTTTATGATGTTTTAATGCACGAATAACCCATTGTTTATGAAACTTATGAGGAACTGCAATATACACAGCTTCTACATTCGAATCATTTAATAATTCTTCATAATCATGATAAACTTTAACTTCTGGATTTTGTAATAAATATGGGTCATTTTCTTCTACACTATGACTCGCTATCGCATAAACCTTACCCTCTGTTTCTTTAATACTTTCACAGAATTTTTTCGCAATTCTTCCAAAACCAATAATTCCAAAATTCATTTATTATCCCTCCTGATTTTATCCTAACATAACTCTTTTTACTTTTATCGTCTTTTGTTTCTTTTTGTACCTAACATCTCATTATCCGCTATTTTAATATTTCAAAAAGTTACTTAAAGTACATCTTGATCGGCTTTAAAAACTAAATTAGCAGAAGCTTTAGCTTGGTCGATCACTTCCATTACCATTAAGCTATGATTTAATTGTTTAGAAACGTATTCATAATCTTTATTCAATAACATCAAAGAAAATTGTTTAAATTCATTATACATACGATGATTTGCTTGGTTTAAATTAATGGTTGTCTTACTGCCATCATTTAAAATTAAATCATAACTTGAACAAACACTTACTTGTTTATCTAAATGAATACATCCTAAATCCCCTTGAATATTTGAAGATAAAGGTGCTTTACAATCTTTTGCCCCAATACAAACACACTTAAATGTACCATAATCCATCATTAAGATCCCTGATGTATCGATTCCTTTTTCTATGTTTGCTAAATATTGGACTTGCATTGGTTTTCCAAATAATCCGACTACAAAATGGATATTGTAAACATTCAAATCCATTAAAGCTCCGCCTGATTTATTCACATCAAAAGCAGGAAGGATTTCTCCTTGTTTAAAAGCATTATAACGTGATGAATATTGAGAGAAATTACATTCTACAATCTTAACCCTACCTAACTTATCAAGATTCTCTTTAATATCTAGATAATTTTCTAAATATTGGTTCGTGATTGCTTCAACTAAAATAAGTTGTTTTTCCTTAGCTAAAGCCATAAGTTTTTTTAATTCTTTACTATTTGAAGTAAATGGTTTTTCACAAATGACATTTTTACCTTTTTCTAATGCTTTTTTACACATTGAATAATGCAAATGATTTGGTACTGCCACATAAATCGTATCAATATCTTTATTTTCTAACATTTCATCATAATCAGTATAAATCTTAGGTATTTTATTTTCTTTAGCTAATATCTCTAATTTTTCTTTATTTCGTGCACAAATTCCTTCTATTTGGTATTCTTTGATTTCATAAATAAATCGAAATAAATCTTTTACGATCATCCCTGATCCTAAAAT
>URQL01000115.1 GCA_900550005.1 uncultured Erysipelotrichaceae bacterium | reverse complement strand
TTGAACATCATCATTACACACAACATATTTGTATTGATCTTTAGTTGCAATTTCTTTTTTTGCTTTATCTAAACGTTGCTTAACAATGTCTTCTTCTTCACTACGGCGTCCTCGAATACGTTTTTCTAATTCTTCCATTGAAGGAGGAACTAAAAAGATCGTTAACGCTTCTGGACATTTAGCCATAACTTGAAGTGCACCTTGTACTTCAATTTCTAAAACAACGTTTTTCCCATCATTAAGCAATTTTTCTACATAATCTTTAGGTGTACCATAATAGTTCCCAACAAATGTAGCATATTCTAAAAATCCATCTTCAGCAATTTTTTGTTCAAACTGGTCTTTAGTTACAAAAAAGTATTGAACCCCATCTTGTTCCCCAACACGAGGTAAACGTGTTGTCATTGAAATAGAATAAGCTAAATTTAAACTTTCATCTTGAAATAAAACTTCCCTTACTGTTCCTTTACCTACACCACTTGGGCCACTTAAGATAATTAATTTCCCCTTAGCCACAGTTTCACCTTCCTTAATTTTATAATACTAAGAATACATAAATTGTCTTAATTTGTCAAATGAATTTCATTTAATTTACCAAAAGAATAAGCATTTATGTTATAATGTTCACGGTGATTAAAAATGGCTTATGATGGAATTATGATGAAAGCAGTTTTAAAGCAGCTACATCGACAATTATATCAAGGTAGAATCAATAAAATCTACCAAATATCAAATTATGAACTTTTATTTAATGTACGAGCAAACCAAACGAATGTCAAGTTACTTATTTCTTGTCATCCTAGTTATGCTCGTGTTAATTTAACAAATGAAAACTATACGATGCCTGAAGTGGCACCACAGCTTGTTATGTTACTTAGGAAACACTTAGAAGGAAGTCACATCCAATCTATTGAACAAATTGGACTTGATCGTATTTTCAAATTCACTTTTCTAAGTCGTAATGAACTTGGCGATTTAGTTGAACTCTATGCTTATATCGAAATTATGGGTAAACATTCAAACTTTATACTTTGTGATCAAAATCATCGAATCATTGATTGTTTAAAAAGGATTTCACCAAGTTTAAATACCGTTCGTTTTTTACAACCCGGTGCAACTTATGAACTTCCACCAATGCAAACCAATAAACTCAATCTTTTTGAAGATGGTTTAATTCAAACCGATAATCTCAATAAAACCTATCAAGGAGTTTCCCCTATTTTATCAAGGGAATTGCTTTACCGTTTAGAACAAGGAGAAAAATTTGAAGATTTACTTGATTTACTTGCAAATTCAACGACACTTTATTTAAGTCAAGTCGGAAACAAAGAATATTTCCATATTCTTCCTTTAACCCACTTGCAAGTTGAACCGACTGCCTATCCTCTTTTTGAAGGATTAGAAAAACATTTCAAAGATATGGACATTAAAGAAAGAATCAAGCAACAAACTTCAGACTTAGAACACTATTTACAACAAGAACTAAATAAAAACAAAACCAAATTATATAAATTAGAACAAACTCTCTACGATTCTAAAAACAGTGATGAATATCGTATAAAAGGCGATTTACTTTTTGCATCATTACACCTTATTCAAAAAGGAATGAAAATGGTTATCGTGGATAACTATTATGATGATACAAAAATGACCATCGAACTTGATGAACGCCTTGATGGAAAAGAAAATGCGAAAAGATATTACAACAAATATCAAAAAGCTAAAAATTCTATTCAATACTTAAATGAGCAAATCGAACTTACTAAAAACGAAATCGAATATTTCGATACACTCATTACCCAACTTGAAAATGCCAATTTTTTAGATGCCCTTGAAATTCGAGAAGAATTGGAAAATCTAGGCTATTTAAAAAAGCATAAGAAAAAAGGTAAACAAAAATCAAGAAAACCACGTTTTGAAACGTATATCACAAAAGATAACATTAAAGTTTACATTGGTAAAAACAACTTGCAAAATGACTATTTGACTTTCCATTTTGCTTCTAAAAACTACTTATGGTTTCATGCTAAAGATATGCCAGGAAGTCACATTGTAGTCAATCAAGAAGCTTTAGACGAATACACTTTACGCTTAGTAGCTAATTTAGCAAGTTACTATTCCAAAGGAAAAAACAGCAGTAGTGTTCCTGTCAACTACGCCCTTATTAAGACCTTAAAAAAACCAAACAAGGGGAAACCTGGACAAGTTATACTCTCACATTATAAAACAATTTATATTGATCCTGATGCAAGTTGTTTAGATGAAATCACAAAAATAGATGCCTATTAGGCATCTATCCTTTTAATATTGTGTATAAAAAGTATTTTGATAAACAGGATAATAACGAGGATAATAACAACATTGATTAATTGTTCTTCTTTCAACAGGAACAATAACAGGTTGTTCTTGAGGAATCATACGACGATTAATACAAACTTGTGAAGGCATAACAATCGGATTAGGAACCGGACAACCTGCTGGTCCACAAGAACACCATCCTCCTTTATTTTGTTGCATAGGGCTTGCACCATTCAATGCATTCGAATAACAATTCATCTTCACTCACCTCCTAATTTAATTTATGCATCTTTTAGAATTCGATTAAGGCGAGTGACTAGAAAGGAGAAAAAATATGGAATTAATTCAATGGAGTCCCTTTGAATATGTTGAAGGTTACACTGTAACAAGAAAAGGCGGCTATTCTAAAGGTGATTTACAAGGTTTAAATCTTAGTTTCAATGTTCAAGATGATCCAAATTTTGTATTAAAAAACCGTAAAAAACTTTGTGATTATTTAAATACGGATTTTGACCATCTCGTCGCTACGCGACAAACCCACTCTACTAATTTATTAAAAGTAACAAAAAAAGACGGAGGGAAAGGCATTTACAGTGATCAAGATGCTTTCTACAATTATGATGCAATGTATACACGCGATAAAGATTTATGGCTACTTTCTTTCCATGCTGACTGCACGCCCGTCCTTCTATATAATCAAAAAGAAGAACTCATTTGTGAAATTCATTCTGGTTGGAAAGGAAATGTCCATGAAATTACCCGCAAAGTGGTCACACAATTGATAGAAAAAGAAAATTGTGATCCGCAATCTTTTTATTGTTATATTGGTCCTAGCATTGAACAAAGAAATTTTGAAATAGGTCAAGATGTTGTAGACCTGATCCAACAAATGTCTTTTGATGCTTCTGATTTTTACCAACCCAAAGGAGATGGTAAATACTTATTTAATGCAAAAGGACTTGTTAAAAAACAACTTTTACTTTGTGGTATCCCTGATAAAAATATCACCGTATCCCCTTATTGTACAATTGAAAATCCAGATTTATTTTACAGCTATCGTAAAAATAAAAAATGTGGACGTAATGTAACCATGATAAAAATGAAATAGGAATCCCCTATTTCATTTTTTCTATTTGTTTTAAAACACTTGGAATCATTTCAATTAAACGACTTGGTAAAACGCAATATTCATTTTTATATATTTCATCTCCACACATACCATGAATAAATACACCTAACAAACTGGCTTCTAAGCAAGAATAACCTTGTCCTAAAAAAGAAGTAATAATTCCTGCTAAAACATCCCCCATACCTCCAATGGCCATTCCTGGGTTGCCTGTTGTATTACGATAGCCTTTACCATCACTATAAACAAGAGTATTAGGACCTTTTACAACCAATGTAACTTGGTATTTTTTAGCAAAGGCTTCAACTGCTTCTTCTAAATCATCATAAGAACCGACTAAACGTTGGAATTCAACAAGATGAGGCGTTAATACAATTTCTCCTTTTTTTTGTTTTAAAATAGAAGGATCTTGACTTAAAACATTAAGTCCATCTGCATCAATGACCATTTTTTTATCATAATGGCAAATTAAATATTCCAATTCTTCCCTTGTACTTTGAGTATTTCCTTTACCACAACCAAATAAAATGGCATCTTGTTTTGTTAAAGAACATTCTTCAACAGATTGATTACACGTGGTAGCTTCTAAACAATGATGGTTTACTAAACTTGTCACATTCATTGTACTACATACTTGTACGATCCCACTTCCTGTAAAAACACTGGCCTTCGCTGCCAAACAACTTGCCCCAACATAATGTGTACTTCCTGTAAAATGAGTAATTTTACCATTTTTCCCTTTATGATCATCGTACTTTCTTTCATGGAACAAAGCGATAATCATGAATAAATCAATGATTGAAGCCACCCCTACCTGTTTCATGGCTTCTTTTTCAATTCCAAACGATTTAATCACCAATGTTCCTAAATAAAAATCTAAATCAGTATTTAAAAAACATAATTTTTGGCACATAAAACTAATGGTCTTATCCGCTTTAAAACCATCTTGTTGTAAAAGTCCTCGATTCGCATTGATCCCTGTTGGAATATCAATAGCTACTCTTTTAGCATCTAAAATATTGATTTGTCTTAAAAAATAGCATAATTCCTCTTTTAACGGTCGATCTAAACCATTACCAAAAATTCCATCAATAATAACATCATAATCTTCTCCAACATCTTCAACAACTTGAATATCTTCTTCAATTTCATGATAGAGTTTTTTTACTAACGCATTAGCTTTATCGAAATACCATAAACAAACAGCCACATTAATCCCATCTTGTACGAAACGTTTTGCTAAAGAAAGAGCATCCGCACCATTATTACCTGGACCCACGAGCAATAAGGGTTTACGATAAATTTTTAAATCTTCATATAATTTCTCACTTGCAATTTCCACAAGAGATTCAATCGTATAATTTTCTTTTTCAATTAAATAACGATCTATTTTTTTCATTTGATTTGCTGTGGCAACGTACATGATTTAGCTACAAAAGTAGCTTCACCTCCTTTTTAATCTTTCCTTTTTCTTAATTATAACATATTTTTTTTGAAACATTGACTTTGAATAATGCATAATACTAGTTTTTTTAGAAAATTATTGTTATAATAACGTTATGGAGGTGGAATTATGATCAAAGTTGAAGTTAAACCTGACTTTATTAATCCTAATGAAGAATTAACAAAAGAAAAGTGCTTAGAATATATTCAACATATTAATCAAATCATCAAAGAAACACGTGTTCAAGTTTATAATTTATTTTTAGGAAGACGTTCCTTAAATAATTCTGCACTCATTGTACTTGCTTCATTTGTTCTTTATTTTATTTTTGATGCTCATATCTTTTTAACATTAGCTCTTGTTGAACTTATTGGGTATTTTGTTCTTTCTATTATTATGAGCGAGTATCTAAATAACAAATTAAAGATGCAATTACTTAAACAACGTAACTATTTTAAAGAAAAATTAAAACAATTTTCTTAATAAATAAAAAAATCAATTCGACTAGGAATTGATTTTTTTTATAGTTCGATTTGATTGCCCCAATTCTTCTTACGTATTTGTTTATAAAGGGCATCTTTTTTCATAAAGACTTTTGAATTTATCTTTCCTTGATAACAATATTCAACATCAATGCGTCCTTTAGTAATATAAGGATGACGTAAAATGCGAGCATAGTTACAATTTATATTTTCTTTGCTCACTACAAGATAACTATATTTTTCATCTTCGTAAGGAACATCGGCTTCTTTAACGATTTTATGGAGTTTGCTTCTTGCCACTCTTTGACTAAAATGGCACCAATCCTCATCATTTAATTCACATAAACGATTACATCCACAGGGAGCTAAAATATAGCCCCCTTTTTCAA
>URQL01000114.1 GCA_900550005.1 uncultured Erysipelotrichaceae bacterium | reverse complement strand
TAAGAATTCTCCTTCTAATTCAGCTAAACGAATTCCATCTTCGTCATTAAAATCTTCCTTCGCATAAAGTTTTTCTTTTTCTTCCATAATATCATAAAGCTTTTTATTTCCCATGATTACTGTTTTTACAGCATCATATTCATCATAAGCAAAATGATCTTGTTTTAAAACAGATAAACGTTGTCCTGGTGTTAAAATAACCTCACCTTTATTAGGTTCGATTTCACCAGATAATATTTTTAAGAAGGTTGATTTACCAGCACCATTAGCACCAATAATTCCATAACAATTTCCTTCAGTAAATTTTACATTAACATTTTCAAATAAAACTCTTCCTCCATAGGATAAAGAGACATTTTGTGTTGAAATCATCTTTTTTCCTCCTTTTTTATTTCGCAGTGATTCTATTATGCCATTTTTTATTGATAAAATCAACATAAATTAAAAAAAGACCGTAAAATACGGCCTAATACTCCTTATTCAACAATCCTTTGATCACAACCAAGATTGTAAATGAGAGCAATGCGGTAAAGATAATCACACCCATATAAGAAGTAAAATGCATAACAAAAGCAAAGATTCCAATTGCTTTAACAACATACGATAAATAACGTGTTCTTGACCAAACATGATCTGTTGCTTTTACCATTTTTAATACTTTAACAAGTTGTTTTTTATCACGATAAATACAATCGCTATTTTCTCTTACTTCTTCATCTAAGTAATTACCTAGATGAAATTGAACGGGAGCAATATCTAAATTAATGGTTTCATTCAATAATTCTTTAGGGATATTTCGTACCCATTCCATAATTTTGCTTAAACTATTTTCATCTTTGATTAAAACTTTATTCACAACGGCTTTAATCATCGCATTATCATAAATATAGGGTCCTAAAGTAATACATGTATAAGGATAACTTGTAATAATGGTTAAACAAGCTCCCATTAAAACATAACGATCATGTGTTACCATTCCAAAAACAATTTCAATCAACGCTAAAATAAGCATTGTATAAATAAAACGTGTCGTATCTTTATTATCCTCGATTTCTAGATATCCTTTATTTAATAAATGTCTAGGTGACCAATCATAAACTTTATTGAAGAAAGATTCACTGTAAGTACGTGTTACTTTAACTTCTATAGATCCATCAATAATTTCATAACCACTATGAATGATATCTCCTACTTTTACTTTTAAAGGTTGAACATCTCCATTCATAAGTAAACCATCAATCGTTGCTTCACCACTACTTACTTCACCATCAAAATAAATTAAATCTCCTGCTTCACAAATTAAAATATCATCTGCTTCAACTTCTTCAACTTGTTTAGCTTCATTTTCTTCTTCCTCTTTTACTTCGACTAGACTTGCTAAATGGTCAATAGAAACAACTAAACGATTAATAATTTGATTATTAAAAGATAAAATAGATGCTTTTAAGAAATCTAAAGCAAATAAAGTTACTGTTGCTTCTAAAGGATAATTAATGAAAACCAATATCAAAGTACCAAGTAAAATCATATTATCATATTCAAGATAATTCTTTTCCTTTAAATTATCCACTAATTCCTTACAATAAGGATATGCAAATAATCCATACATGACCCATCCACTAATAAGCGTAATAATAGAAGGATCCATACGTGTAACAATATATAAAGCAAATGCAAAGAAAAATACAGCCACATAAACAAATCTTCCCATGAAATGCATATCGACCCCTTGTTTATCAAAAATCGTTTCATGAACTGTAATTTCTTCTCCAAAGGCATCAATAACATGTTTGATCTTAGTATAGATAAAAGGATCATTTGTTTCTAGTGTTAAGATCTTTTGATTATGATCAAATTTAGCTTCTCTTACCTGTGGATCATTTAATAAATAAGAAACTAAAAATACTTCATTTTCTTGTGATTTTAAATTTGAAAATAAGAATATTCTTTTTTCAAATTGTTTTTCTTCTTTATTATTTCCTTTTTTTCTTTCAATCATTTTGATATTAAAATCATTATCCGCAATAATTTGTTCTAAAAGAAAAAAGTAATTGGCTCTTTCTGTTTCAACTTCTAAATCATGTTTATTTTCTATATATTCGACTTGATCAAATAGATCTTGTTCTTTACAAATTTGTAAAAGAGTTGCGATATTTTGTTCACTTACATCACCAACAAGATGTAATTTTCTTATCATTTTCTTATCACCTCATAAAAAGTATATAAGAATTTATCTTTTTCGCAACCTTTTTTTGGTTAAAAAGTCCTATTTTTACCTATTTTTAATCAAAAATAACCGCATTTCTATCCATGCAATAAATAATCCAGCACTACTTATCAATAAAATCATTTGATTGTTTTGCTGATAAAGATAATTAAAAAATAAAGAAGAACACATCATTGCTAAAAAACGTACCCCTTGATAAGTTCCTAGATGTGCATTTATTTGTGTTTTTAATAAAGTTTGTTGTAATGGTAAAAAAAGATTACTGATACCAAAATAGTAAAATAATACATCCCATCCTTGATTTCCTTTAATAAACCAATAAGTTACAAATAGTAATAAACTACATCCTAATAAAACATATAAAAAACAATCTTTAACTTTTTTAAAAATAAAATAGAATAAACCATAAACCACAAAAGAAATCAAAAAAATTTGAAATCTTATATTCATACTTTGTTGTAAAGAATAATTTATTTCATCAAACAAGTAAAGACTAAACCAATTTTCTACTAAAAAATAGGCTAAAGTCATACAAAATAAAGACAGGAAAAAAGATGTTATTTTTCTTTTAGACTCGACTTCTCTTTTTTGTTTTTCTTTTACCTGTGGTTCATCCATTAGCCATAGTAAATAAAAAATAAGAAAAATACTTAAGCCAATTTGAATAAAAAACAAAGTAAAACTCATTTTATGTACGATCCATGTACCTAAAAAATAACCAGCAGTTGAAGCCATAATCTGAATAAATGTATAAAAATAAATTTGCTTTTCATTAGAAGCAAAAGTAAAAAAATAAGTTAAAAAACATACTAATAAAATGCCCTGACTTATCCCTTGAAATAATCGGGCTAAATAAAACAAAAATAAACCATTGGTCTTATAAAATAAATAACTACTCCCACAATAACAAATAAGTCCAATAAAAAAACTCTTTTTTAATTTTATTTTCTTAATGAACAAAGGACAAAGTAAACTAAAAAGAAAACTAACAAAGTAAAAAAAAGCAATAGAGTAACCATAGTGTTCTTGACTAAAGTTTAATTTATTTAAATAATGAGGTAATATAGGTTGAAGGAAACTATTGCTTACGATATATAAAAAATAAAATAGATAAAATGAATTTCTTTTCATAATTTTAGTATGCTCCACCTTAATCATTTTAAACAAACAAAAAAAAAGAAAAGTCAAATGACTTTTCTAGCGGCCAAATTCTTCTAATTTTAATTCAGGATTGTTCTTTTCAGCCCAACGAATTCCCCATTCATTTGTAAATAAAAGTAAGAATTGTCCTTTTAAATCTTGAATTTTCTTTGTATCTGAAGATAGATTTAATTTATTTAAATCAATTTCTTCATTTTCAATCCAACGAATATAACGATATGGTAAATCTGTACGAACAATATCTACATTATATTCATTTTTTAAACGGTGTTCTAATACTTCAAATTGAAGTACCCCAACAACACCAACAATGATTTCTTCCATTCCTGAAAGTGGTGATTGGAAAATTTGAATTGCCCCTTCTTTTGCAATTTGTTCTACCCCTTTAACAAATTGCTTTCTTTTCATAGAATCTTTGTTACGAATTGAAGCAAAATGTTCAGGTGCAAAAGTAGGAATTCCCTCAAAAGCAAATTTTTTAGATGGTGCACAAATCGTATCTCCAATAGAATAGATACCTGGATCAAATATACCAATAACATCCCCAGCATAAGCTTCTTCAACGGTTTCACGATCAGAAGCCATTAATTGTTTTGATTGGTTTAATTTTACTTTTTTATTTCCTTGAACATGAAATACTTCCATTCCTTTTTCAAATTTGCCACTACAAATACGCATGAAAGCCATACGATCTCGGTGGGCTTTATTCATATTTGCTTGAATTTTGAAGACAAATGCTGAAAAATGTTCATCAAACGGATCAATCATTTCTCCATTTGCCATTCTTGGTAAAGGAGATGTCGTCATTTCTAAGAAATGTTCTAGGAAAGGCTCAACTCCAAAGTTTGTTAAAGCTGAACCAAAGCATACTGGTGAAAGTTTACCTGCACGAACAGCTTCTAAATCGAATTCTTCACTAGCTCCATCAAGTAATTCTACATCTTCTTTTAATTTTTCATAATGTTCTTGACCAATTAAATCAGCTAAAGTAGGATCATTGACATCCACTTCAACTGTTTGAGCTTGTTCTTTAGCACCTCTTTTACCAAAAGAGAATTGAATAACTTCATGTTTTTCTCTTTCATAAACCCCTTTGAATTCTTTTCCAGAACCAATTGGCCAGTTGATTGCACATGTTTTAATTCCTAATTCTTGTTCAATTTCTTCCATTAATTCATAAGGATCTTTAGCTTCACGATCCATTTTATTAATAAATGTGAAAATTGGAATGTGACGCATAACACATACTTTAAATAATTTACGTGTTTGCTCTTCGACCCCTTTACTACCATCAATAACCATTACTGCTGAATCGGCAGCCATTAATGTACGGTAAGTATCTTCTGAGAAGTCTTGGTGCCCTGGTGTATCTAGAATATTAATACAATATCCTTCATATTCAAATTGCAATACAGAAGAAGTTACAGAGATCCCTCTTTGTTTTTCAATTTCCATCCAGTCAGAAACAGCATGTTTCGAAGCTTTTTTTCCTTTAACCATACCTGCTTCTTGAATAGCTCCTCCATAAAGCAAGAATTTTTCTGTTAATGTTGTTTTTCCAGCATCCGGGTGGGAAATAATTGCAAAAGTACGTCTTCTTTTTACTTCATTTATAAAATCAGCCATTTTTTACTCCTTTCTAGTTTTAATTTATATCTATATCTCACACGTTTATTTACTCCTTTTTTTAAATACCATTATATATTCTACACAATTCTTGCCTTTTTTTCAATGTTTCTTTTGTTTAATTTCTAAGTTCTTTTTTATTTGTCGAAATTTGTTGAATTATGCGATAAATTCCATTTGACTTTCAAGAAAGGGATTGCTATTATCGGAATAAAGAAAGGATGACCCAAATGACAAAGCAAGAAAAAGAACAAATTTACCAATTCTACTATAATGAATATGCTAAAGCTTTAGAAAATACCCCTCTAACATTAGACGATCGTTATTTTGCCCAAGATATCATCTTAGATATGCGAAGAGATTTCCCCTTTTTAAAAAATGAAATTCCACCTCGCAATGAATTAGAAGAAAAAATACAAAGCTTATTTGATACCCTCAATCTTATAGCTAAACCTATTCAATGTCCAACTTACCCAATTCGTAAAAAGAGATAGTCAAACTATCTTTTTTGCTATTCTAATAAACCCTATAAAATCAAATAAAACAATGATAATAAATTACATCAATACGATATTCATAATCGTGATCCACTTCACAGCTCACTACCTTTACAATAACCTTTACTAAAAACATATAGGAAGATGTAGTCAACTACACTTTTAATTAATAACAAAGAAAGATGTGGTTATCGCAGAATTACGTTAGAATTAAGAAATCAAGGTTATAATGTTAATCATAAAAAAGTTTATAGAATAATGGTTAAATTAGGATTAAAACCACTAAAAAGAAATAAAA
>URQL01000113.1 GCA_900550005.1 uncultured Erysipelotrichaceae bacterium | reverse complement strand
AGCAGGTAAACACAGGTTATTCCTTAATATCCTTTTGTTTGGGAAACTCCTGTTTTCCATCTTGATACCGTTCTTCTACTCACATTAAAATGTTCCGCTAATTGTTCTTGAGTTAGCCCTTTTTCTTTACGTTGTTCTTTTAAGAAGTTTCCAATTTTTACTTGATCCATTATTTTTTACCTTCCTTTCAAAATTAAAATACACTAAAGTAATTCCATTTTACAGGACATAAAGTGAGCATTTAGATTATTCTACCTTTTGTAAATGCCAAATATCATCTACATATTCTTCAACCGTGCGATCACTTGAAAAATAACCCGATTTTGCGATATTTATTAAACAACTTTGTATAAATTGATTTTGATCAAGGTTACGATTTTGGATATGAATGATTGCTTGTAAATAAGCTTTTAAATCCGCTAAAACATAATACTCATCATTTCGATTCATTAGTTCTTCATAAATCATTCTAAATTCTTCTTTAGATTCTTCAAAAGTACCATCGACTAAAGAGTCCACTACACGTTTAATTTTAGGATCATTATGATAAATGTCCCAAGCTTTATAAGTTGATTTTATAGTATGAATTTGAGAAGTTGTTAAACCAAAGATTTCGATATGTTCTTTACCAATACGCTCTAATATTTCTACATTAGCTCCATCCATTGTTCCTAATGTTAAAGCACCATTCATCATAAACTTCATATTTCCTGTGCCACTGGCTTCTTTACCGGCAGTAGAAATTTGTACAGAAATATCTGCAGCAGGAACAATTTTTTCTGCTAATGTAACATCATAATTTTCAATAAAAACAACTTTAATATACTGAGAAACAATTGAGTCTTGATTAACTTTGTTAGCTACACTATTAATTAATTTGATAATATTTTTCGCAAAATAATAACTTGGTGCAGCCTTACCCCCAAAAATAAATGTCTTTTTAGGCAAATAGCTTAAATCACCATTTTTTATTTCAAAATACATATAGATGATCGCTAAAATATTTAAAAGTTGGCGTTTATAGCCATGTATTCTTTTAACTTGAATAATAAATAAGGATTCTGGATCTAATTCAATATGATTTTTTTGTTTAATATAGTGAATAAGTTGTTTTTTAGAAGCTTGTTTAACCTCTTTAAACTGTTGTATTAATTCTGGATCATCTTTATAATCCATTAATTTTTCTAATTGCTTAGGTTGTGTTATCCAGCCTTCTCCAATATAAGAGGATATGAGTGATGTTAAATTTGAATTAGCATAAATCAACCATCTACGATGAGTAACACCGTTTGTTTTATTATTAAACTTTCCTGGGAAATAATCACTAATTTCCTTCATCACTTCATTTTTTAATATTTGGGTATGCATATAAGCGACACCATTTACACTAAAACTACCTACAATCGCTAAATAAGCCATATCAATATACCCTTCTTTTATAATAGCTAAACGATTAGCTTTTTCTTCACTTCCTGTTTTATTGACAACTTCTTGATAAAAACGGTGATGAATTTCTTCGATAATCATATAGATTCTAGGAAGTAAGGCTTGCATTAATGTTACTGGCCATTTTTCTAAAGCTTCTATTAGAACAGTATGATTAGTATAAGCAAAAGTATGGCTAACAATATACCATGCTTGTAGCCAAGGATAATGATATTCATCAATCAAAATACGCATTAACTCAGGTATACATAAAACAGGATGAGTATCATTTAATTGAATCGCACATTGATCATGAAAATGATCTAAATTTTCATACTTTGTAAGATGATATTTTACTATAGATTGAATTCCTGCAGAAGATAGGAAATACTCTTGTTTTAATCTTAATGTTTTACCTTGTAAAGTACTATCATTAGGGTAAAGATTTTGACAAAGATCTCTAATTTCTTGATTGTATTGTCTAAAGTCTTTATTACTAGGTAGTTTATCCGAAGGTTCTCCATGCCATAATCTAAGGGTATTGGTTACATAAGTGTCTTTTCCAACAATGGGGACATCATATGGAATAGCACTAATAATTTCCGCATCCTTATGTTCATAAGTATTTGTTTCAGGATGATAAACAACATGTCCCCAAAACTTTACTTCAACTTCATGTTTAGGTTTTCTTACTTCCCAACCATAGCCCAATTTTAACCATTGATCAGGAACTTCTTTTTGGTAGCCATTTTCAATTAATTGTTTAAATAATCCATATTCATACCGTATTGTATTTCCATTACCTGGGTAAGATAATGAAGCTAAAGAATCTAAAAAACATGCTGCTAATCTTCCTAATCCTCCATTCCCAAGTCCTGCATCCGCTTCTAATTCTTCTAAATCATGAATATCAATATTCAATTCATTTAATCCTTCTAAAGCAATCTCATAGATTCCTAAATTTTTTAAGTTATTAACTAAAAGTCGTCCCATTAAAAATTCAATTGAAAAATAATAAAGTTGCTTACTCCCATTTTGATAAGTACGATCTTTAGTCATAGCCCAATTAATCGAAGCATAATCTCGTACCATATTTTCTAAAACCATAAACTGCTCTGTTTTATGGGATTGGCTTACTGCTCTTCCATACGTAGAAATAATTCTCTTTGTAAATTCATAGATAAACTCTTCTTTACTTGTAAACATGATTATCCCCCCTGTTTTAATTTAAAAATAATGGAAGCAAAAGGCGCAATATTAACATAAATCCTTCTCATTTTACTTTTTATTATTTCATTAATAAAATGACTTCCTATATAGATATCTTGATCCGTATTCAATAATTCTTCATACTCACCATCAATGGGTACAGGAGTAGGATATCCATAATGCTTACTACTACCAAAATTAATAACAATAACTAAGATATTTTTTTTATAACAGCGTTGATAAGCAAAAACGTTTTGATAATTATCCTTTTTAACTAACCAACAAAAGCCACCACTATCATAATCAAAATAAGATAAAGCTTTTTCTTGTTTATAAATTTGATTTAATTTTTGAATATAGTAAAAGAAAGTCTGATGGACTGGATCATTTAAAAGATTCCATTCCAATGATTTTTGCTCATCCCATTCTTTAAGTGAAGCAAATTCATTTCCCATAAAAGATAATTTTTTTCCAGGATGTGTATACATATAAAGATACAATGATTTTAATTGAGAAAACTGTTGATAATGATCTCCCCATAGCTTATTAAAAATCATTTTTTGAGAATGAATGATTATATCATGAGATAAGGATAAGATATATTTTTCATTATAAAAGTAAGACATCGAAAAAGTAATTTGTTGATGATGATAAAAGCGATAAATAGGGTCTTTCGATAAATAATTTAATGTTTCTTTCACCCATTTTGAATCCCATATATAATCAAAACCTAGCCCTCCTTGGTTTATGGATTGGGTCACTTTGGAATAATCCATAAAGTCTTTTGCAATCGTTAAAGTTCCCGGAAATTTGGAATGACAAAGTGCATTACAACATTTAATAAATTCAACTTTCCCTTCATTTAATCTATTGTTTTTATTTCCCTGGTAATAAAATTTGTTAAAACATAATCCATCAATATGATAATAATCCAACCAATAAACAGCACTAGAAATCATAAAACTTCTAACTTCCTCTTTACTTAAATCAAAATAACTTGTTCCCCATGGACTATAGCGTTTTTTCAAATCTAGATTTTCATATAAAGGTTTACCATCAAATAAATTAAGTCCTTCTTTAGTATGAATAAAATGAAAAGGAACAAAATCTAAAATAACCCCTATATTATTTTGATGACATAAATCAACCAACTTCATGAACTGTGTTGGTCTACCATAACGATTTGTAGGAGAAAAATAACCTGTAGGTTGATAGCCCCAAGATTTATCATAAAGATATTCACTAAGTGGCATAAATTCAACATGACTATACCCCATCTTTTTGATATAAGGAATCAGTTCTTCAGCAATCTGTTTATAATTATAAATTTCACGATCTTGTCTTAGTTTCCATGAACCTAAATGCATTTCATAAATATTAATCGGTGTATTATATCCATTATTTCTTTGCTTTATCCATAACTCATCTTGCCAATCATAAGCCAAATTACAAACCATCGATGCAGTCTTAGGCTTTAACAAACTATAAAAAGCGTAAGGATCTACTTTATCGATCCACTGATAATTTGCAGTTAAAATATGATATTTATATAAGGTCCCCTCCATTATATTTTCTAAATATAAGTAATAAATTCCCTCATCCCTTATTTTTTCCATAGTAATAGGTTGCCAATTGAATTGTTCACAAATTAATTGAACATGCATAGCATGTGGTGCATAAACACAAAAAGAAGTTCCTTCTTTATTAAAATGAGATCCAAATATTTTATAAGCTTCACTACATTTTCCCTCAAAAAAAAGCTGTACTAACTCTTGGTCCAACATAGTTTCATCCCCTCCCTACTAATCTCATTATAACTTGCTTGAATTAGATATTCTAAACATTTAGGGACAAAAATATCGACATTAATTTTATAAAAAAGAGGAACTACTGTTCCTCAATTTCTGGATATTTTTTCTTTAATTCTATTTTTTTAGATTCAGGTATTTCAATATCGATATTTATTAACATCTTAATAAGTTGAAGAAATACAATAAAAACACCAATTGGAATAGCACAACATGTTACAATTAATATAGCTAAAGCTTCAATAAAATTATTTAATAGATTTTTTAAGCCATCACCTAGTTGACTTAACCCATTTTGTACTGTTCCTACGATACTACTAAATAAATTTTTATTTTCTTCAATTTCTTCTGTTTGGTCTTGTGCTGTATCAATCGTTTCTTGAATCGATGAAGAATAAGTGTTTTCAATTAATTTTGATACTTGAATGCTTACTGGGATGACAGCATTCATACATAAAGCGAGTACTCCAATTTTAATGATCATTTGTTTAAAAAAATGAATATGTAATAAATATTGAACAATCCAAGCTCCACAACATATTGGAATGATCCATTTAAAAGCTATATAAGCAAGTAATGTTAAAAGGTATTTTTCCAAAAACAAAGCACCTAAAACAATACCAAATTTCGTTGTTAAACTTGCTAAAGCATTGGCAATCGAACTTCCTGTATCACCAGGGATCATATCGATCGCTGCAGACAAAGCAGCAGAAGTTGCTGTTAATTCTAATACAGTTGTTTTTTTAGAATCAATATATTCAATATTTTTTTGATGATGTTCAACATTAGTTGTATAAGAAGCAATTGGAAAAAAACAAGTTAAAGCGATAATGATTGGTAAAACGATATTTAAAATAAGTGATTTATTTTTCATAAAGTTAATCCTTAATAATGTCTGCTGTTTTACCACGTGTTACTTTAATTAAATCTTGAGGATTTAATATAACTTGCATTCCTCTTTTTCCAGCACTAACATATACTTTTTCTAATTTTAATATCTCTTCTTGATAATATGTAGCAAATAGTTTTTTCATTCCTACTGGTGAACATCCACCTCGAATATATCCTGTTGTAGCTAATAAATCTTTTTGATGTAACATTTCAACCTTTTTGTTTCCAGATACTTTAGCTAATTTTTTTAAATCAATTTCTTGATCTACTGGAATACATCCTACTAAAAATCCTGTTTTATCTCCATGTAATACTAACGTTTTATAAACTGATGAAGCTTCTTGTCCTAATACTTCAATAACATGAACACCTGATAAATCATCCGTTACTTCATAAGTTTCTATGTCATATTTAATTTTATCTCGATCTAATAAACGTAAAGCGTTTGTCTTTTCTATTTTATTTTTCATTTTTTTCCGTTACTGAAAACTTATAAAAAGC
>URQL01000112.1 GCA_900550005.1 uncultured Erysipelotrichaceae bacterium | reverse complement strand
TCATTGAAAACTGTGTATATTTTAGCATACATTTTTCAATTTTCAATAGATTTTATAAAGTTGTAACCATGATTTCCATTTGACCATCTATTTTTAATTCATGCACATCACTACATACAACAAAATGATCACCTTTTTTCACAGCAAATTCATTCATTGTTCCTTGTCCTTCAATAATACTTACTAATGAAAAAGGTTCTTGATGTGTAATCGTTACAGAACTTTTCACATTCCATTTTTTTACTGTGAAAAACTTTGATTTTACATAGATAATTTCATCATAATTCACATTTTTTATCACCTGTGGTTGACTTTGTTTACTTGAATCATAAGGTACTTGAATAACATCAATCGATTGTTTTACATGTAGTTGACGTAAATTTCCATTAGCATCTTTACGATTATAATCATAAACACGATACGTGATATCAGAAGATTGTTGTGCTTCATAAATAAGTGAATCTGCACAAATTGCATGAATCGTTCCTGAAGGAATATAGAAGAAATCTCCCTTTTTAATTGGAAAACGATTAAGTAATTGATCATACTCATTATTTTCAATTCTTTCAATCAATTCTTCTTTACTTTTTGCAAAATGTCCCATAACCATTTGCGTATTATCTTTTACACCTAACACGTACCAACTTTCTGTTTTACCTAAGCTATTTTCATGGATTTTAGCGTAAGTATCATCAGGATGCACTTGTACACTTAAATCTCGAGAAGCATCAATAATTTTCACAAGTAATGGAAATTGTTCATTTTGAATATTACCAAATAGTTCTTTATGTTCATTAAATACATGAGATAGTGTTTGTCCTTTGAACTCGCCACTTACAATCGTACCATCACCATTAGAGTGAGCAGAAATTGCCCAACATTCTCCTGTATGATCACTAGGAATCGCATAACCATATTCTTCTTTTAAACGTTTTCCACCCCATATCATTTCTTTAAATACAGGTTTCATTTTTAATAGATGTCCCATTTATCTTTCCTTCCTTTCATGTACTTGATTATAACATATAAAATAAAGAAATGATTAAAGATTCATCTCTAATTATTTCTTTATCGCATATCCTTTAAAAAGATTGTTGTTTTCGTACCGACACCAAGTTTACTTTCAATTTTAAGATCTCCTTCATACATTTGAACAATATGTTTAACGATGGCTAAACCTAAACCTGTTCCTTCAATGGTTTTTGTTCTTCCCTTATCTACACGATAAAAACGTTCTGTAACATGCGGTAGATCTTCTTCTGGAATACCGATACCATCATCTTCAACAATGATTTGTATACCATCTGTTTGTGTTTTAAAATCAATTTTCACAAAGCCGCCATCTTTACCATATTTAACTGAATTAGATAATAAATTAATTAATAATTGATTCATTTGATCTAAATCCGCATAAAACTCTTGGTCATGTTCTGTATAAATAAGTTTAATGTCACGATCATTAGCAAGCGGTGTTAAAGTATGAAATAAGTCTTCAATGACTAGATCAAGTTTAATGTTTGTCATGGTAACACTTGTTTGATGGTTTTCTAGTTTTGAGATTTCTAAAATATCATTGATAAGTCTTGTCATATTTCTTGTTTCATTTAAAATACGATCAACAAACACGTCTTTTTGCTTAGGATCTTGAATCAAATTAGAATCCAATAATTCTGCGTACCCTTGAATTGAAGTTAACGGTGTTTTTAATTCATGGGAAGCATTTGAGAAGAAAGCTTGTTTCATTTTCATTGCAATTTCTTCTTGAGTAACATCTAAAATCACCACAATTTGATGATTCTTAAAGACACCTCGATCAATCAAGGCTTTATGAATTGAATAATATTGATCTCCAATATGGAAAGTTTCATAATTATTTTCACTTTTAATACGTTTAAGAATCTTGCGATCTTTTACATATTCTTCAATAGGTTGTCCTTTTTTAGGTTCGTCCAAATTAAAAATCATAGCTGCTGATTGATTGATTAAAGCAACATGATTACGTTCATCTAATACAATCATTCCTTCTTGCATATTATCAAGTACACAATGAAGTTTATTTTTTTCATTTCTTAAAGATAGAATTGATTGATTGATTTTATTAGCCAATCTATCAGTTACCATTGTAATATCATTTAACTCTTCATAAGCATATTGATGTGGCGCAAAGACAGGTTGACTTTCTTGAATAGAAAGTAATTGCTCAGACACTTCTTCTAATGGTTTTGTAATTTTTCTAGAAAGAACTCTCGATAAGAAAAGAGAAACTAAGAAGGTAATCGCACAACTCACTACTAACCCAGGAATCGCCATTTTTAAATAATCTTGCATTCCTGAATAAGGTATAGCTAAACGAATAATTTCTCCATGGTCACTTAAATAAGCCACATAAAGTAGATTTCGATGTAAAGTTGAAGAATAACGAACTTCTTTACCTATTCCTGTTTTTAAAGCATCTTGAACTTCTTTACGTTGCAAATGATTTTCTAAAGGTGTTTCAACCGAAGTATCTACTTCAACTGTACCATCTAAATTAATAACACTAATACGACTATCTTGTTTTAAAGTATGTTCATTGATCTGATCGACTTGATCTTTCAAAGGTTGATCATAATCTAGTGTATAATCTGCAAGTTGTAAACTATAAACCATGTTATCCACAGTGTGGTTAAAAATTAAACGGGAAAAAATATAAGTGGATACACTACTACAAATAATTAACGCTAATATAATTATTAGCGTAAAATTCTTAAATATAGCCTTTTTCATCTTGGTCTAAATCAATAAAACGATAACCAACACCACGAATCGTTTTAATACATTCTCCTTGATCTTTTAACTTTTCTCTTAAATGACGAATATGGACATCAATTGTACGTGTATCTGCACTTCCACCATATCCCCATATTTTATTAAGTAATTCTTCTCTTTCTAATACTTGATTATGATTGATCATTAATAGAAGTAACAATTCGTATTCTTTATAAGTTAATTCTAATAATTCCCCATTGCAATAAACATCTCTTGTTTCTTGATTGATTACAATACCACTCATAATGATTTGTTTAGAAGCATTGGCTTGCATTTTACTTCTTCTAATTAAAGCACGAACACGTGCACAAAGTTCAAGTACTGAAAATGGTTTTGTCATATAATCATCTGCTCCACCTTCTAAGCCTTGAACCTTATCAACTTCACTATCTTTAGCTGTTAAAATCATAACAGGTAAATCACTAACTTTTGGCATTGTACGAATTTTTTTAACTGCACTAATTCCATCCATTCCTGGTAACATAACATCAAATACAGCAACTACAGGTTTATCTGTTTGAATACTCTTTAATGCATCTTCTGCATTATCAAAATCTTTGACAATAAAATCATAACTATTCAATGCGATTTTAATCAAATCTCGAATATTGTTATCATCTTCAATAATATAAATTAGTTTTTCCATATTCATCCCTCTTTTTTATTAATTAAAACAAATCTATTTCATTGTTTAAAGATAAATAATGTTAAAGTTTTGTTAAATTTATGTTATTTAATACTCATTAAACCATTCGTTAATTTGTTGTTTATCGTTTGTCTTACTTAACGCTAACATCAGCAAGATTCTTGCTTTTTGCGATGATAAGGTATTACTAGGAATAGTTAAATTTTTAGGATCAAATACAGACGATTCAAATACGATTCCATGTCCCACACGACTTGATCTTACAATAGTGATTCCTTTATTAACCAATTCTTCAACTTTTTCAATCCATTTTTTTGAATAATTTCCACTGCCACTTCCAGCGATGACGATTCCTTTACAAGTTAATGCTAAAGCATCTAAAACATCTGTAGAAGCTCCACCATAATAGTAAGCAATTCCTACTTTAGGTAGCGTAGTTAATTCTTGTTCACTAAAGATGGACATTAAAGTATGTTTTTTAAATGTTCTAGCAAAGAAATAAACTTGATCATCTCGCATATAGCCTAAACAACCAAAATCTTTCTTATCAAAAGCATCCGTTTTAAAATTATTCACTTTTTGAATATCACGACCTGAGTAAATCGTATCCGAAAAGACAGCCATTACCCCATGCCCCAATGCTTGATCATCACAAGCCAAAGCTACTGCTTGATATAAATTCATCGGTCCATCTGCAGAAGTAGCCGTAGCTGGTCGCATGGCTCCGGTTAAAATAACCGGTTTATACGTTTTTAAAGTTAAATTCAAGAAATAAGCTGTTTCATCTAAAGTATCCGTCCCATGAGTAACCACAATACCATCAACATCATCTCTAGCAAGTAACACATTTAATTCATTAGCAAGTTTAATTAACTTTGCTTCATCCATTTCATTACTATCGACATTAAAAAGTTGAATTGCTGAAAGATGAGCTAAATGTTTTAAAGCAGGAATGGATTTAATAATTTCATCAATATTAATTTCACCTGCTTGATAACTTGCACTTTTACCAACTTCTCCAACACCGGCAATCGTTCCTCCGGTTGCTACAATTAATATTCTTTTCATAACCTTATCCTTTCTTAATAAACTTGATTGCATAGTCTAAACTAGGTATAAAAGCAAAAGATCGATTCAATACTTCTTGATCATGCATTAATAAATCAGGTACACAAACCACAGGAATATTAGCTCTAGATGCAGCAAGAATACCATTTTTACTATCTTCAAAAATAAGTGCTTCATTATTGTTTACACTCGCTATTTCTAAGGCTTTTAAAAAGACATCTGGTTCCGGTTTACTATGTTTGACTTGGTTACCACCAACAATATATTTAAAATACTTTGCAGTATTTGATAATTCTAAATATTCTTTAATCGTCTTTTCACTTGAACTTGATGCCACAACACAATCAATACCTTGTTCTTGTAAATAATTAAGTAGATCCATTAACCCTGATTTAATTGGTAACCCTTTTGTACGAATTAAATCAAGAAGTAAATCCATTGCTTCTTGCATAACGATTTCAAAAGGATAATCTTCTCCAAAACGTTCATGCATAATTTTTTTCGTAATAATTCCTGATGTTCCAATAATTTTAAAACAATCTTCCTTAGTCATATTATAGCCATGATTTTTATGAGCTTGGATCAAAGGCTCGATACATAAATTTTCAGTATCAAACATTAACCCATCCATGTCAAAGATCACAGTTTTAATTTCAATTCCTTTTAATAAAGTGATAACACTTTGTAATGTAGGCACTGTAGCAAAAGTTAAATTAAAGATATCACGATCATGAAATAACAAATCAGGTACACAAATAACAGGAATATTTCCATTATGTGCTGCCAATACCCCATTTCTTGAATCTTCTAAAACTAAGCATTCTTCTGGTTTATAACCAAAATAATCACAGGCATTTAAAAAGATATCCGGTTCTGGTTTACTCTTTTCTACTTTATCTCCACTAATAATATAATCAAAACGATGTTCTAACTTACTAAGTTGTAAATAATAATCGATCACTTCTCTTCTTGAAGAAGAGGCTACAGCTGTTTTAATTTGGTGTTCTTTTAAATAAGCTAATAATTCAACTAATCCTGGTTTAATTCCTAAACCATTTTCTTCAAAATCTTGATAGCGATATTTTCTTGATAGAGCTGAGATTTCATCTAATGGACAATCTTCACCTAAAGCATCGACTAAGATTTGATGGTTACGTTTACCATTTCCCCCTATTAAAGATAAGCTCAATTCTTCACTTACATGATAACCCAATTCTTTCGCTGCTTTTCTAAAACAAATGCCTCCTATTTTTTCTGTATCAAACATCAATCCATCCATATCAAATATAACTAATTTCGGTTCTAATTTTTCCAATTTTGTTCTGCTACTCAAAATGTGATTAAATATACTCACATCGAGATGTTATAAATCCTCAC
>URQL01000111.1 GCA_900550005.1 uncultured Erysipelotrichaceae bacterium | reverse complement strand
GAATTTGTTTACCATAATAAGATAAATCCCCAGTAACCACTAAATCATAATCTTTAAATGAACGAGCAGTATCTGCAAAATGAGCCTTTAAAGTATCATAAGCAGCTGGAGCCATCGCTCTACCCATATCGTTCACATTGGTTTGATTCAAATCCACCACACGACCTAAAGTAACACATTCGATTTGAATTTCACTTTCTTGATTTGATAAAATCGCAGCACCACAACCTGTAGCGGTAAACGTTGTTGTTTCAGGTTTTTGGATCCCGTATTCAACAGGATAACGGTATTGTCTTTCTGCAGTGGCATTATGTGAAGATACACTCACTAGAATATTTTCAAAAAATCCCCCTTCAACAAATAAACTTGCTATCGCTAGACCTAAACAAGAACTTGAACAAGCTCCATAAATACCTAGATAAGGTACATCCAATTCCCGTGCATTATAAGAAGAACAGGTGATTTGATTTGTTAAATCTGCGCTAATGAATAAATCAATTTCATCCTCATCCATTTTAATTTTTTGTAAGCATTTTTTAATGGCATACTGTTGCATTTTTCTTTCTGCTTTTTCAAATGTTTTTTCATGACCGTAATAATCTTCAAAATAATGGTCAAAATAATTTCCTAAAGGTCCCTGATGTTCATCCGGACCCACACATGTTCCAGTACTTTGAAGATAAACTTTCGTTAAAAAATGGGTTCTAGATTTTAAAGACATAACGAATCACTCCAAAAATAAATGAAGAAACCACACCATAGGTGATGACACACCCTCCGTATTTAAAGATATTCGAACCAATCCCTTGAATCAAACCTTCACTTTTGCTTTCTAAAGCAGCACTACTCATTGCATTAGCAAAACCGGTAATCGGAATAAAAGTACCTGCTCCTGCAAATTTGGCAAGTTTATCAAAAATTCCTAATCCTGTAAGTAAGCATGTAACAATAACAATCGTTATGATCATTGGCGCCGTTGCCCCTGTGATCCCTACATTTAAAACTTCCATATAAAATTCAAGCAAGAATTGACCGATCATTCCAATAAGTCCACCAATCAAAAAAGCACAAAGACCATTTTTTAAAAGGTTACTTTTTGGTTTTACCTTATCGGCCAATTGATTATAGTGTTGTTCGTTCATGATTTCACCTCAATGTTAGTATTGGAAAAATCTATTTTTCTATACAAAAAACACAGTTTAAATTGTGATTTGAAACTGTGTTTTTAATTCATTTTTTAATTTTATCATAGGTAATCCTACAATATTTGTATAATCTCCATTAAACATGTCAATTAGACTTCGTCCTTCTCCTTGAATCGCATAACCACCTGCTTTATCTTGCCATTCGTTTTTAGCTAAATAATCTTTAATTTCTTGATCACTTAGTGTTTTAAAAACAACATCGCTTTGATCAATAAAACAAATATGTTTTTCTTTAGTCAAAAGGGCAACTATAAACATATTGCTTATTACCAGAAAAACTTTTAAGCATTTGATAAGCTTCTATGTAATCTTTTGGCTTTCCTAAAACTTGATTATTGAAAACGACTACGGTATCCGCACCAATAATTAAAGCATCGGGATATTTTTCAAGTAAAGGCAGAGCTTTTTGATAAGCTAAATCCATTAAGCGATTTTCTAAAGGTAAAGAAGCATTAAGCAATTCTTCTTGATAAGAACTATCAATAATAAATGAAAGTCCTGTAGCTTCTAATAATTCTTTACGACGAGGAGATAAGGAAGCTAATACAATTTTATCCATTGTCTTTAGCTTCTTCTTTCTTTTCTTCCTTCTTATCTTCTTTTTTAGGTTTAGGAAGTAAAGCCTTAGCGGAAACATTGACACGACCTTTTTCATCGATTTCTGTTACTTTTACTTTAACGATGTCGCCAATTTTCAAGACATCAGATGGTTGGTTTACTCTTTCATGAGAAATTTGTGAAACATGAAGTAATCCATCTGTACCTTCAAATAAGTTTACGAATGCTCCGTATTTTTCTAATCGTACAACTTTTGCATCATAAATTTCACCTTTTTGTGCTTTTTTAACAATAGCTTCGATCATACGAGCAGCCGTGTTGATGGCTTCTTGATCGTTATGATAGATAACAACACGTCCATCTTGTTCAATATCAATTTTAACATCATTTGATTTTTCAATGATTTCATTGATCATTTTTCCACCAGGTCCAATAACATCACGGATTTGGTCTGGATCAATATGCATTTGGTAAACTTTTGGAGCATATTTTGATAATTGTTCACGTGGTTCTTGAATAGCATCAAGCATAACGCTCATAATTTGTTCACGACCTACTTTAGCTTGAGCTAAAGCTTCTTTTAAGATTTCTTGTGTGATTCCATCGATTTTAATATCCATCTGTAAAGCACAGATTCCTTTAGCTGTTCCTGCTACTTTAAAATCCATATCTCCTAAATGGTCTTCCATTCCTTGGATGTCCGTTAAAATGGTATAATCGTCCCCTTTTTTAACTAATCCCATAGCAATTCCGGCAACAGGTGATTTAATTGGTACCCCAGCAGCCATTAAAGCCATTGAAGAAGCACAAATAGAAGCTTGTGATGATGATCCATTCGATTCTAATACTTCAGAAACAACACGAATTGTATATGGGAATTCTTCTTCGCTAGGAATAACTTGAGCTAAAGCTCTTTCTCCTAAAGCCCCATGTCCAATTTCACGACGTCCTGGTGAACCCATTCTTCCTGTTTCTCCAACAGAATAAGGTGGGAAATTATAATGATGCATGAAACGTTTTTGATCTTCTAATCCAAGACCGTCGATTTTTTGTACTTCACCCATTGCTCCAAGTGTACAAGCAGAAAGTACTTGTGTTTCACCACGAGTAAATAATGCTGAGCCATGAACTCTTGGTAATAAATCAACTTGGGCATCTAATGGACGAATTTCATCTAATTTACGACCATCTGGACGAATTTTTTCTTCTGTGATCAAACGACGTACTTCATCTTTTTCTAAATCATGTAATACGATTCCAACTTGTTTTAATGTAGATGCTTTTACATCTTCATTTTCGTATTCTCTTTGTTCAAAATCTTCTATTACTTTAGCCATTAAATCATCAATAGCTGCATATCTTTCTAATTTTCCCGGAATACTTACTGCTTCTTTCATTTGGTCATAAGCCATTTTTGTAACTTCATCAACAATTGCTTGATCTAATGTAAATAAAGGAATTTCTTGTTTTGGTTTACCGCAAGCCATAACGACTTCTTCTTGGAAAGCAATTAATTCTTTAATTTTTTCATGTCCAAAAGCTAAAGCTTCAAGGATGATTTCTTCACTTACTTCTTTTGCATCTGCTTCAACCATGTTGATTGCATCTTTTGTTCCTGCTACCTCTAAGTGGATCTCACTTCTTTCCATTTCTTCTGGTCCAGCATTAACTGTAAATTGTCCATCAACATAACCTACAGTTACTCCTGCGATTGGCCCATTAAAAGGAATATCGGATAAACATAAAGCAAGAGAAGCCCCAAACATGGCAGCCATTTCTGGAGTAGCTTCTTGGTCTACAGATAAAACGGTATTAACGATTTGAACTTCATTTCTAAATCCATCTGCAAATAATGGACGAATTGGACGGTCGATCATACGTGCTGTCAAAGTTCCATGTTCACTTGGACGTCCTTCACGTTTTAAAAATCCACCTGGAATTTTTCCTACTGAATAAAGTTTTTCTTCATAAGTCACTGTTAAAGGAAAGAAATCAACATCTTTAGGTTCTTTCCCAGCTACTGCTGTTGATAGAATGACTGTATCATTATATCGAATCAAAACAGAACCATTGGCTTGTTTTGCTAATTCACCTGTTTCAACAGTTAAAGTTTTGCCATAAAACTCTTTACTAAATACTTGTTTTGACATTTATTTTTTCACCTCAATTTTTTCTCAAAATACATTATAACATTATTTATTCCATGTTTCTACCTCAAAGATACATAAAAAAAGCACCACAACGTGATGCCTTTCAAAATTATCTTCTTAATCCTAATTTAGCAACTAATGCACTATAACGATCGATATCTTTATTTTTTAAGTATTTTAATAAATCTCTTCTACGTCCGATTTTCTTTAAAAGACCTCTGTTTGAATGATAATCTTTTTTATGAACTTTGAAGTGTTCATTTAATTTATTGATATCAGCAGTTAATACAGCGATTTGTACTTCAGCAGAACCTGTATCTCCTTCTTTAGTTGCATATTCTTTCATAATTGCTTGTTTTTCTTCTTTAGTTAACATGTCTATTCTCCTTTATTTTTTAAACTTAGCTAATCCCAAGGTCTTCGTTAAGGGTTCGAAGATCCTAGTAATTGCCGCAATTAATATTTTACCAAAACTTACGTATTTTGTAAAGCTATTTTTTCAATTGCTTTACCTACACCATTATGAAAATAATCATCTGTAATGTATTTTGCTTTTTCTTTAATAAAATCGACACTATTTCCCATTGCTACTGAACAGGAAAATAAATCAAACATACTAACATCATTATAACTATCGCCAATGACCATGACTTCTTCTTGCTTAATATCGAGCTTCGAAATCACATCCATTAAAATGCTCCCTTTTGTCGCTAAAGAACTAGTAATTTCTACATTATCTGGAAAAGAAGATAAATAAGCGATTTGTGATAAAGATTTTAGACAATTTTTAGCTTTAGTGATCGTATCTTCTTGTAAATCAAAAGCTTCGATTTTAATGATGTGTTTATCCTTTAAAAAGGTTGGGTAATCTTTGATCTCACTCATTTTAAAGATAGAATGATTCTTTTGAATTCTTTTTTTTGCTTTTTGATACGTTTCATTGCGTTTTAAAACCGATCTTTGAATAAAGACATCTTGAACTTTTTCAACTGGTTCAATAGAATAATTACCTTCAACACAATAAATCATAAAAGCAATATGGAACTGTTTTAAAATAGCAATCGATTCTAAACAAGCTTGATAATCTAAATAAAAGGAACTGATTTTTTCTCCTTTTTCATCATAATATTCTGCCCCATTACCCGTAATGCAACTGCATTTTAAATCATATTGTTTTAATAACCAAGTTAGATCGCCATAAGCACGCCCAGATGCAATAACAAATTGGGTTCCCTGTTTCATTGCTTCTTTTATTTTACTTACTGTATAATCATCAATCTCACTTTTACCATTTAAAAGTGTTCCATCTACATCACTTGCAATTAATTTAATCATTTTTCCACCTCATTTTATGCCATTATAACATAGATATTGAAAACGCTTATCTTTTTTCATCTGTTGGAAATTCAAATTAGTTGAATAAATTCTCCTTTTATGTTATAAATACTAAGAAGGAGTGATTTCATGGCACAAGTACAAGCACGTAAAGCATCTTTAGGTCAAAAGATCTGTTTTGTCTTACTTATGGTCTTTACCATGCCATTTTCTTTAGTGTATTTATTATTTTGGCGCGGAAGATGTGTTTACTGTGGAAAAAGGATACTATTTAATAAAAAAGTTTGTAAAAAATGTTTAAGAAATTCGACAGCCATCGTTAATGATTTTGATGGTAAAATGGAAACATTTTATGCTCAAATGGGGTCTGTTGAAGAACTTGATGATATCTTAAATCAATATCAATACATTTTAGATCGTATTGATGGAATCAAAGTTATTTATGATGCATTAGATGATGATGTGGATACTGAAAATATGAAAAATACACTTTATCATTATCTTGAAATGAATTTAGAACAATGGTATTCATTACATAAAAATCAATTTATTAAAAACGCAGCTTATAAACAAGAAGTGGAAACAACATTCAATGAAGCATTTGTTGAATATGAAGATTTAAAGCCATATCTTGTTCCTTACTACAAACAAGTTCAAGAGTTAAAAGAAGAAGACTAAAAAAGATTGTAAAGTA
>URQL01000110.1 GCA_900550005.1 uncultured Erysipelotrichaceae bacterium | reverse complement strand
AGCAATGATAACAAAAAAAGCATCCTTATAAGCAGCATTGGCATTTAAGGTTGCTGTTAAGTTAAGATCTTTTTCTTTTAAATACTTTTCAATATAATCATCCTGAATAGGACTGATTTTATTATTAATTTTATTGACTTTATCTTCGATAATATCAACAGCCATGACTTCATGATGTTGAGCTAATAATGTAGCGATACTCAATCCTACATATCCTGTTCCTGCTACTGCTAATTTCATGTTTATTCATCTCCCATATAAAATTCTTTATACCATTTTGCAAATGCTCTTAATCCATCTCTTAGTGATGTACTGGGTTTAAATCCAAAATCTCTTTCTAATGCTGATGTATCTGCATATGTTACTGGTACATCTCCTGGTTGCATTGGTACTAATTCTTTATGTTCTTCAAAGTCATAATCTTCTGGTAATACTCCTGCTTTAATAAGTTCTTGTTGTAAGATATCTACAAATTCTAATAAGCTTTCTGGATGACTATTTCCTATGTTATAAACTGCATATGGTGGTACTGGTAATCCATCTTCTCCTACTTTTCTTTCTGGTGCTTTTTTCATTACTCTTGTTACACCTTCTACGATATCATCAATATAGGTAAAATCTCTTTTACAATTACCATAATTAAAGATCTTAATTATTTCATTATTTCTTAATTTATTTGTAAATCCAAAATATGCCATATCTGGTCTTCCTGCTGGTCCATATACTGTAAAAAATCTTAAACCAGTAGAAGGTATGTTATAAAGTTTACTGTAAGCGTGAGCCATTAATTCATTAGATTTCTTAGTAGCTGCATATAAACTTACTGGGTTATCTACTTTATCATCTGTACTATAAGGTACCTTCTTGTTAGAACCATAAACACTAGAACTAGATGCATAAACTAAATGTTCTACACCTTTATTACCATTATCATAAGAATGTCTACAAGCTTCTAATATGTTATAGAAACCTATTAAATTGCTTTCAATATAAGCATCAGGATTACTAATAGAATATCTAACCCCTGCTTGAGCAGCTAAATTCACAACAATATCAGGTTTATATTCATTAAAAATCTTATCAATCAATTTCTTATCAGAAATATTTCCATAATAAAAAGACCACTTATTTGTAGTCTTTCTAACTTCTTCATTAATCTTATTTAATCTATATTCTTTAATAGATACATCATAATAATCATTCATATTATCAATACCAATAATATGAATATTTTCATTTTCTTTTAATAGCTTTAATACAAGGTTTGAGCCTATAAAACCAGCTGAACCTGTAACAAATATTACTTTATTCAATTTTACTCCCCCTTAGTTTATTTTTGATAATATTTTAGTTTTAATATTTCGCATATTTTGACGATAAAATAAAATGTTAATTACTATAACTATAGTAAAGCTAACCAAAGATACTTTAATTGATAAAATAACCCATCCAATATAACTAGCATTTTTTAAATCAAAAAAAACTGTAGCACCATACATACAAATAAATGTGATAATATCAATCATAAATTGTTTTAAAAAATTCCTAAATGGCCATTTTATTAAATTCTTAGAATCATAATAAGCCATCCATATTGTTTGATATAACATTGCTACTAATGTTCCAAATGTAACTCCTATTAATCCAAACTTTCGAACAGACAAAATTGAAATGATAATATTCAACAATGCTGCTACAATATAATTATTTTGTGTTTGCTTATAATGTCCACCAGCTAAAATCATAATATTGTATGGAAGTCTTAAACAATGTCCTGCATTAGCTAACACTATTAATAAACCAAATAAAGGTTGAATATAATTTGCATCATTAATTCCTTTAGTATATACTTCTACAAATGGTACGATTACAATAGCTGATACTCCAAATACAAATGTAGTCCCAGTATGAATAACCCATTCAACCCAACCAAACATATTTTTCAAATTATCTAATTCTTGCTTTGCCCATAACTCACCAATTAATGATGTAATACCACTTGTAAGTGACATAAATAACTGTTTTACTCCTTTTACAACAAAAAAATAAACCGAATATATTGAAACATCAGATAATGATGCAAAAGTAGTAAGAACAATCATATCTGTACTATCTAAAATAACTGATGCTACATGTTGTGCAATTCCATTCCATTTTTGTTTAATTGGCTCTACAGTATATTTGATCTTTTTATTAATCCTATAATGATTTTTAACATATAAATGAATCATAAAAGGTTGAAGTAAATAGATAATTGATGTTGTTAATTTAACTACATGAATACCAAAACCTAACTTAATAAGTACAAAACAAAATAAGGTATTTAAAATAACTGCTATTGTTTGCGCTATATATTGAATATAACCTTTTTGATCTGCTGTTAACAACAATCTATTCACAATACCAAACAAATTCTGAGCGAAAGTACTGATTGATAAAACAATCACAAGAGTTGAAATATATAAATAACTATAATTTTGGTTAACGACTAATGGATAAAAAATTATTAAAAAAATTACATATACAAATAAAATAAAGCCTAATCTTTTAAAAAATTTATCTGCTGAAACAATTATCTTACTAACTTCATCTTCATTATTTTCCGCCAATGGTTTATATAAAGATGATTGAACAACAGCACCTACTCCCAATTCCAAAAAAGAAATCATACTCAAAAATTGAGTAATTGAATTAACTAATCCGTTAATATTTGTACCAAAACTGCCTAATATTAATCTAGGTAAAATGAATCCACAAATAATAGTTGTTAATTGATAAATCAATGAAAAAACTGTATTATACATTAATTTTCTTGCTCTCATTAAAAACTCCTTTTAATTTTTATAACTTAATCATATCTCCTAACTTTTCATTCCATATATCCGGTGTAAATTTTCCAAAACCTGAAGCAGGATAAAAAGTAATTTCTCCAAAAAATAATTTTCCATTTGCTTCATAAAAATCAATTCTTACAAATCTAATATCTTTTGCTAATTTAGTAGCAATCTCTTTCATTTTTTCAAAATTGATAGGTTGTTCAATCTTCTTATTACTATTTATACAACCTGGTGTTAATCCAACAAATTCTTGATGATTCCATTTCATGTCAAAAAAATCGATACATTCATTTGTTGATCTATCGGTAATAACTTGACAATATTTAGGAATACCGTTAAAACAATAAAACTTATAATCATTCAAATCTCCATCATCACCATTCTTCATAAATGGTTCGATTATAATTCTAGGCTTAACATTTTTATAAGGCCATTCTCTCCCACTATAATAATAATTTTTATTCATAGATTTCATTATTTTCTTTTTTGCGGATATCATATTAAAGCTTTTTTTATCTTTACAAATTACAACACCACCTGAATCGTGTGTGCATTTTATAACAAATTGATTAGGTAATTTTTTAAAATTAATTTGATTCCAACTATCATATATACCAATAGTTGGAATCAAATATTCTTCACTTATTAAATTTTTTACATATTCTTTTACTTCGTATTTATCAACCATTTTAGTATAACGATCACTTCTGTCATATAACTTTAGCCATTGTATTTTTTCACTAAAAGTTTTCGGATTTTTTAAATTAATTTTTTTTTCAAAAATTGAACTATATATTCTTGTAATGTACAACTGATCATTCATCGTATGATAAAATCCCATAAACCCTAATATATATGTTCGATAATTACGATTACCAATAAACTTGATTAATTTTTTTATTTTGACCATTGTTTAACTCCTTATCTTCAATACTATTTTAATATACTAAATTCAAATTAATATTATTATCACACTATATGGAATCTTTTTTTTAGCTTATTAATAATAAAAAGTAACACAAAAAAGCAATAAACAATCTGAACTATATTTTCAAATCCATAAGACATATATAAAAATACGAAAGCGCTACCTAATAAAGATATAAATAAATCAGGAGCAGTATCACAATATTTTAATATTCCTATAACCAAGACTAACGACATTACATACCCTAACAAATTTCCATTTGTAATAAACTCTGACCATATATTAACTTGAAAACCATAACCGCTAATGAAATTTCCACCATTACCGTAAAAAACATATGATGTAAAATATGGATAATACCCATATGGTTTACTGTTCCAAAATTTTCGAGGAATAAAAAATAAAAGATCATAAATTATATTTTGAAAAGGATAAGAAATCATAGATTTTGTATAAACCAAATCATATATAGCTATTTTAACATTACACATTCTACTAAAATAAACAGTATATAATAAATACGGATTAGCAAAATTGCTTTTTCCTGTAATTTTATTATATACTAGATAATAAGTAATTATAATTACAAAAAAAACAATAGATTTTAACAAAAATAAACGAAATTGTTTTTTATTAAAATTAAATTTTTTAAATTTTATAAAATCAATAATTAGAAAAGATAATAATGTAAAAATAAAAATAGTTCTTTTCCCATTTACCCATGCTTGCAAAATCACAGGAAATATTAACATTAATTTATTTTTCCTTTTAATAAAATATAAAATAATAACTGAAAAAAAACTAATTAGACAACATGGCTTTACAATAGATTGATGAAATAGATATGAATTATTTATAGATGAAACCAAATGGGTATTAAAATATGAAAATTTTAAATAAATATTTGGATTAGGTGAAAACAAAATAGCTAAAATAATTGGGAAAAAACTCAAAAATTGTAATATAATAATCAAAAAATAATGAGTTTTTTGATGCATTTTTAAAGATATAGACATACTTCCTTTATTTTTCATATTAATATTACTTTTATTAGCAAAAAATATTAACAAACTTACAGTTAAAATTAAAAAAATATCATATATAATATTAACAAGGGGATCTGTTAACGCCAAGTACATATATTTATAATAATATTCTATTTTAGACATATTTCCAAAAAAAGAAACGAAAATAGGAAATATTTGCAAAAAATAAAATATAATCACAGAAATATGTAAAAAACTAAATCTTCCAATAAAGATTTTTCTAATTGAAACATATAAACAATATGTACCAATAATTAATGCCACTATATCAAACAGAATCATTTATTTGACATCCCACCCTCTAAATTTTGTATATATTTTAACCATTTTTCGCATATTATCTCTGAATCTAATTCATTTCTTATTGAGCACGCTTTTTCACCCAAAGAATTGGCGTAAACTTGGTTAGATAATAAATAATCCATTTTTTTAGCTAATAAAATCTCATCTTTTACTGGTACTAACACACCATTAATGTTATTATTAATCACTGCTTTTGGTCCACCACAAGGACAATCAGTAGAAATGCATGGTAATCCAAGTGCCATTGCCTCTAATAATGCATTTGGCATTCCTTCATAGTCAGATGACATTACAAATAGTGAAGAAGTTCTTATTTTATCAAGCAAGTTTGGAATATTTCCTGGAAAAAAAACTTGATTTTCTATTTTTAAATTAACACATATATTTTCTAAATATTCTCTTAATTCACCTTCACCATAAATTATAAGATTATATTCTGGAAATTTTTTATTTATTAATGAATAAGCCCTAATTAATAACTCTTGATTTTTTTGCGATGTCAATCTACCAGCTGTAACTATTTCTTTTTTTCTTATTCCATAATAAGGTTCAGGAAGTTCATTTATAATTAATGGATTTGGTATAATTACACCTCTATTATTTGTGATTTTTTCATAAAATGATTTAGCATCGAGCGTTTGGAATACGAAGCCATTTGCAAATTGCATTAAAAACCTAGATAGTTTTGCCACAATTGGTTTACCTGGAAAATTTTGTGGGGAATTTCTTTCAGAAACAATTATTTTAATATCTAACCCAAATGATGCTGGTATCGATATTAAGCAACTAGCCAAATCCATGACTAATAAACAGTCTGGTTTCTCTTTTTTTAATTTCATTCTCATTTTCAATACAT
>URQL01000109.1 GCA_900550005.1 uncultured Erysipelotrichaceae bacterium | reverse complement strand
AATCAAAGTGCTTATCATCAATACTTAGCATCTTTACCACCGGTAGATACAAGTAAAACATTTGATTATCAACCATTAATTAGTTTTATTATGCCTACTTATAATGTTTCTAAAAAAGATTTATCTGCTTGTTTAGATAGTTTACTACAACAAAGTTATACGAACTATGAAATTTGTATTGTTGATGATCATTCTTCAAATCAAGAAACATTAGAAACACTAAAAGATTATGAACAAAAATACGATTGTATCCATGTTGAATACCGAAATGAAAATGGTATGATTTCAGTTGCAAGTAATCAAGCTATCAAGATGGCAAAAGGTGAATTTATTGCTTTAGTGGATAATGATGATCTAGTTGAAAAAGATGCTTTGTATTTAGTTGTGGAAATGTTGAATCAAAATTCTCAATATGATTTTATTTATACAGATGAAGATAAAATTGACTTTAAAGGTGAATTTATGGAACCTCATTTTAAACCAGATTATTCACCTGATACTTTAATGGGATTAAATTATATTTGCCATTTAAGCGTGATTCGTACTTCTCTTGTTAATGAAATTGGAGGCTTTAGAAAAGAATTTGATGGTTCTCAAGATTATGATTTATTCTTAAGATTAGTTGAAAAAACGAATCAAATTGGTCATGTGGAAAGAATTTGTTATCATTGGCGACAAACACCACAATCAACATCAAGTTATTTAGGAACAAAAAATTATGCTTATGAAGCTGCTAAAAAAGCATTAGAAGAAAGTTTACAAAGAAGAAATACACCAGGAGAGGTCATCAATAATCCACGTTCAAGTTCTTTTATCGTGAATTATGCTAATAAAAATCAAAAAGTAAGCATCATTATTCCAATCAAAGATCAAGCAGAAGTAACACGTCGTTGTTTAGAATCACTTTATCAAGTAAATCGTTATCAAAATTTTGAAATCATTCTCATTGATAACCGCTCAAGTGAACAAGCTACTTTTGATTTATTAAATGAATATCAAACAAAATATGATAACTTTAAAGTTTTACCTCTAGATTGTGAATTTAATTATTCTTATATCAATAATGAGGGGGTTAAACATGCTTGTGGTGAGTATTTGTTATTTTTAAATAATGATACTGAAATTACAGATCCAACTATGATTGAAAAAATGCTAGGCTACGCTTCTTTAGATCATATGGGGTGTGTTGGCGTTAAACTTCTCTATCCAGATCATTTAGTTCAACATGCTGGTGTTGTTTTAGGCTTTGGTGGGGTTGCTGGACATATTTATGTTACAAATAAGGAACAAGATAACGGGTTATTTTCAAGATTAGTCATGCCTTATAACTACAGTGCAGTAACTGCAGCTTGTTTAATGACTTCTACTAAAAAGTTTAAACAAATTCAAGGATTTGATGAAACCTTAAAAGTAGCTTTAAATGATGTTGATCTAAATTTAAGTATGATTAAAGCCGGTTACTACAATGTTTGTCTTTCTCATTTAACGGCTATTCATTATGAAACAAAAACTAGAGGTTATGAAGCAAGTAAAGAAAAACATCAACGTTTCTTACAAGAACAAGCTTATATGAAAGAAAAATGGGGTACGTTCTTAGATCGTGATGCTTATTTTAGTTCAAATAATTTTTAAAAAAATTTTATAAAAAATGAGTCGTCCATAAAGGACGGCTCATTTCAGACTGTTAACAGTCTGAGGGTAGCTAAGGCTACCCTATTTTTGTTGTTAAGAAAAAGTTTTGCTTAATGATTGTTTAGTAAAAAGATAATTGGTAAAATAAAGATAAGAAAAGGAGTGAGATTATGGGAATATATTTAAATCCAAATAATCAAAGTTATTTTGAAACTTATAATAGTCCAATTTTTGTAGATAAATCAATGCTTATAGATTATAGTAACCAAGTTATAAGTACTACGCAAAAAGCTTTTTGTGTATCCAGACCAAGGAGATTTGGAAAAAGCACTGACGCTAATATGTTAGTCGCTTATTATTCAAAAGGTTGTGATTCTCATACTCTATTTGATTCTTTAAAAATAGCTCAAACACCTAATTATTTAAAACATCTTAATAAGCACAATGTAATTCACTTAAATATGCAAGAATTTTTAAGTTTTACTCATGATGTTAATCAAATGTTAGATTTATTAACTAAACGAGTTCTTCGTGAAATAATAAGAGTATTCCCAATTGATTATTTTGATGAAACCAATTTAATTATGTGTTTAAATGATCTATTTTCAATACAAGAAGAAAAATTTGTTTTTGTTATTGATGAATGGGATTGTATCTTTAGGGAATTTAAAGAAAGAAAAGAAGATCAAGAAAGATACTTAGATTTTTTACGTAATTTACTTAAAGATAAATCGTATGTTGAACTTGTCTATATGACAGGAATATTGCCAATAAAGAAATATGGAACCCATAGTGCTTTAAATATGTTTGATGAAATATCTATGGTAGATCCTACTCCTTTAGAAAACTTTATGGGATTTACTGAAAAAGAAGTAGAAACGCTTTGCAAGGAAAATAATGTAGATTATAAGGTTATAAAACAATGGTATGATGGTTATTATTTAACAAAAAATGTATCTGTATTCTCACCAAGAAGTGTAGTAGCATCAATTACTAGAGGAAGTTTTTCTAATTATTGGAATAATACAGAAACCTATGAAGCTTTACAACATTATATTGATCTAAACTTTGATGGTCTAAAAGAAGTAATTATTAAAATGATTGCTAGAGAAAAGATCAACATTAATACAGAGAAATTTCAAAATGATATGACTACATTTAATAGTAAAGATGATGTTTTAACTTTACTTATACATTTAGGTTATTTGACATACAATCAAGATACCAAACAATGTTTTATTCCTAATCAAGAAGTTATTTCTAGTTTTATTAATTCGATTGAAAATTCATCATGGCAGTATACAACAAAAGCCCTACTTAATTCAAAAGAACTACTCGAAGCAACACTAAAAGGTGATGAAGAAAAAGTAGCTAAATATATCGAAGAAGCCCACTTAGAAACAAGTATCTTTCAATATAATGATGAAAATGCATTAAGCTATACTTTATATTTAGCATACTATGCAGCTAAAGATGATTATACAATCATAAAAGAAATGCCAACAGGAAAAGGAAGGGCAGATCTCGTATTTATCCCAAGAAAAGATAAACCTGCAATGATTATTGAACTCAAATGGAATCAAACAACCAAAACAGCTTTAAAGCAAATAAAAGACAAAGACTATCATTATGTATTAAAGCAGTATCTAGATAATCTACTATTAGTAGGAATCAGTTATGATGATAAAACGAAACAACATACCTGTAAGATAGAAAAATATAAAGAACAAATTGTTTAGTTCGTACAATTTGTTCTTTTTATGTTAAGTTTTATTTACAAAATATGAAAAAAAGGGTGATTTTAAAAAAAATCGAATAGTATAAATATGTTACACAAAAAGAGGAGGGGAAAGAATGGTTAAAGATATGACAAGAGGTAACCCGATAAAATTAATTTTATCATTTTGTTTACCTTTAGTAGCAGGAAATATTTTCCAACAACTTTATAATATGGTAGATAGTATTATTGTAGGAAAATTTGTTGGAGTTAATGCCTTAGCAGCTGTTGGGGCAACAGGGTCCATTAACTTTTTAGTATTAGGATTTGCATTAGGACTTTGTAGTGGATTTGGTATTCCCGTGGCCCAAAGTTTTGGTGCTCAAGATTATTCAATGATGAGAAAACATGTTGCCAATGCACTTTATTTGTGTTTAGTTGCGACAATTTTTCTAACAACGATCACTTTGTTTACAACACCTTCATTGTTACGTTTAATGCAAACACCAAGTGATATTTACCAAGATTCTTATACTTATATTTCAATTATGTTTATGGGAATTATCGCTACAATTTATTATAATATGCTTTCAAGTATTTTAAGAGCATTAGGAGATAGTAAAACACCTTTATTATTCTTAGCGGTTGCTTCCATAATCAATGTTATTTTAGATTATACTTTTGTTGTTTATTTTAAAATGGGTGTTGCTGGTGTAGCTTGGGCTACATTAATTGCACAAGCCATTTCTGCTGTTTTATGTGCATTTTTTATGGCTAAACATTTCCCTATTTTAAAATTTAATAAAGAAGAATTAAAATTAGATGGACATTGTTGTAAAGAATTATTAGCAATTGGACTTCCAATGGCATTACAATTTTCAATTACAGCAGTTGGTTCAGTTATGATCCAAACAGCAATCAATGGTTTAGGTTCAGCTAAAGTTGCAGCAGTAACAGCAGCCAATAAAATTCAAATGATGTTTACACAACCACTTGATACATTAGGAACAACCATGGCTACTTATTGTGGACAAAACTTAGGAGCTAAAAAAATTGATCGTATTAAAGATGGACTTAAAAAGAGTTTCTTATTGTCCTTTGGATATTGTTTACTTGCTTGTTTAATTATGTGGACTTTATCTACAAAGATTGCCTTATTATTTATTGATGTAGATGAAGTAGCTATTTTAAGTGATGTTCAACTTTATTTAAGGATCAATTCTGTATTCTATTTTGTTTTAGGTATTTTGTTTATTACGTAACTCTTTGCAAGGTCTTGGTTATTCCGCTTTAACAATGCTTGCTGGTTTGGCGGAATTGATTGGTCGAGGAGTTGTTGCTTTCTTATTTGTAGGAAGTTTTGGTTATGCAGCAATATGTGCAGCTAACCCTTTTGCTTGGTTTTTAGCGGATGTGATTTTGATTACAACATTTGTTGTGAAATTAAAAGAATTGAATAAAATTGTTCAAGAAAATTAGGTATTAATAAGTTTTAATACCTTTTTAAGTAAGAAAAGAAAATTTAGATAGAAAAATAGAGGCATCACCCTCGCCGATATGTGCGAAGGAATGCCTCTATTGATGTTCGTATATAAGATTTTAAACTTATTATCAATGTGAATAGGAGAACAAAATGAGAAAACTAGAACTTAATCGAAAATATCGACATTTTAAAGGAAAAGAATATTTAGTGATGCATGAAGCGATACACTCTGAAACGGGTGAAAAATATGTTGTGTACCAAGCATTATATGGTGATTATGGTATTTATGTAAGGCCATATGATATGTTTGTATCTGAAGTAGATCACCAAAAGTATCCAAATGTGAAACAAAAATATCGTTTTGAGCTTATTGAAGAATAAAAGGTATTGAAAAATTAGCAAAATTGGGCTATAATGCAAGTAATTCTAAGAAAAAGAGGAGTAAATCAAATAAGTTTGTAGAGAAAAAACGGTTGGTGAAAGTTTTTAATGAATTTGATTGAACGCTACTTTGGAGAAGTTCGCTGGCAGCGTTAACGCTTAATTAAGAGCATTATGAAAAACATAATGAATTAGGATGGTACCGCGACTTAGTCGTTCCTAAACAGGAACGGCTTTTTATATTTTAAGGAGGAAATTATGAAACAATTAACTGGAAATCAAGTAAGAAAATTATTCTTAGAGTTCTTTGAAAGTAAAGGACATCACGTAGAACCAAGTCATTCACTTATTCCTAATGATGACCCAACTTTACTTTGGATCAATAGTGGGGTAGCTGCATTAAAGAAATATTTTGATGGAACAATTAAACCAGATGTTCCTCGTATTACCAATGCGCAAAAATCAATTCGTACAAACGATATTGAAAACGTTGGGGTAACAGCACGTCACCATACTTTCTTTGAAATGTTAGGAAACTTTTCAATTGGTGATTATTTTAAAACAGAAGCCATTGATTTTGCTTGGGAATTTTTGACAGGAGAACAATGGTTAGCCTTTGATAAAGACAAACTTTATATCACAGTTTACCAAGATGATGAAGAAGCTTATAACTATTGGGTCAATGTAAAAGGGGTAGAACCAAGTCATATGTTGAAAACAGAAGGAAACTTCTGGGAAATTGGTGAAGGACCTTGTGGACCGGACTCTGAAATTTTCTATGACCGTGGAGAAAAATATGATCCAGATCATATTGGAACACGTTTATTTTATGAAGAATTAGAAAACGATCGTTATGTTGAAATTTG
>URQL01000108.1 GCA_900550005.1 uncultured Erysipelotrichaceae bacterium | reverse complement strand
TCTCGTATCAGTAAGAAGCCGTTTTGCAGGAGATGAAGGACAGAAGAATCTGGAAACATTTATTGCAGATATTCAGAAAGAGATTGCTGACAGAGTAAAACGAGAAGTTGTAAAAGAAGACGAAAAATAAAATAATAAGAATAAGAAAAATTAATGATAATCCATTAATTTTAGTATTATTACTTTTTTTGTATTTTCTTGAATTTTTATATTGCAAATCAGTTCCATTATTTAGTGGATCTGAATATAGCAATTTTGGGATTCCTACGCTTCATGTTTTTATTGTCACTATCAGTTGTTACTTTGTATTGATACATGGTTTTCAGTACACCATATTTAAGAATAAAAAAGATTTAATTAAGTCATTGTTTGCAATTGCTTATTTTATACTTATTTTTTCAAGAGGTATATTACTATTTGTAACTTCAATTATTATAATTTTATCATTGTTTGATAAAAAAATTAAAATAAAACATATATTTGTTGTTTTGGTTATGCTAATAATTGTTTCATGGTTATTTGGTATTTTAGGAAATATACGTAGTGGTTATAGTTGGAATGATTCTCATATAATTTTATATCATTCCCAAATTTCATATAACCGTTATAGTCTTTTTGCACCATTTTTTTGGGTGGAAGAATATATTGTTTGTTCATTGCGAAATTTAAATTATAACATTATTAATTTCTCATATGATTATTCTTTTTTAGGATTTTTATATAGCATAATTCCTGATTTTTTATCTAAAAGGATGTTTAATCATGGAATCAATACCCCAAATTTGATAGTTAATGCATTTACAACAAGTACAATGTATGCAAATGTTTATGTGAATTTTAAATATTTCGGAATGCTTTTCAATTATATTATTTATTTCATAATTTATTTTGTTTTTGTTAATGTTAAAATGGTAGATATTTCAAATAAAATAATTGGTTTTTCTATTTTATCATTGTTATTTGCTTTTTCGATATTTTCCGATATGATATGGTATTCTGGATATTCATTTGTATTAGTTTATTGTTTAATTTTTGGTATATTTCCATCTTTACAAAACCAAATACCTAAAATCATTATAAAACATTGATTATTTTTTATTATATGTAAATTGTATAAAGTCGAAAAATTAAGAAAATTGAAAAGAAAAATTTTAAAAATTAATAACCATTTGATTTTCTTATTTGCCGTAGGGAAAATGAGAGCATTAAAAAATGAGCAGACCGAGCTACAAGAAGAGAAAAAGCTAAGTAAAAAGTGGTAAAAAAGAGCGCTTTTTATTAGTTTTGAAAGTCTTTTGAGTGTGCACTAAATTAGAAAAGAAGGGGGGATAAAATGGAAAAATCACTAACTAAAAATTCAATTTTCTATTTAATATATAATGTATTAAATGTGGTATTTCCATTTATTACAGGTATATATGTTGCTCGAATTTTATTTCCTGCTGATATCGGACAAATAGAGACGGCAAGAAATCTAGCTTCTTATTTTGTTATTTTTTCTTTTTTAGGTATTCCTACTTATGGATTAAGAGAAATATCAAAAGCTAGAAATAATCAGCAAGAATTGAATAAGTTATATAGCGAGTTGATGGTTATAAATACGATTTCAACTTGTTTTTTCTTAGTATTATATAATCTAATTATTTTTATTGTTCCTGCATATAGAGAGAATATTATCTTTTTTCTTATTACTGGTATTGCAATAGCACTGAACTTTTTAAATAATTCTTGGTTATTTGATGGGTTAGAAAAATTTGATTATATATCGATAAGAAATTTTATATTTAAATGTTTATCATTAGTTCTTTTAGTTCTTTTTGTTAGAGATAGTGGAGATTATTTAATTTATGCAATTATTACTGTTGTTGGAACAGCAGGTAATTATATATTGAATGTTATCAGTTCGAGAAAATATGCGCAGTTAGAATTTAAAAATTTAAATTTAAAAAGACATATGAAATCAATTATGTATTTAGTTGTAGTTAATTTGGCAATTGAAATTTATTCAATGGTTGATATTACTATGCTAGGTTTAATGTGCGAAAAAGAAGTAGTAACTTATTATTCTTATGGCATGAAAATTCAAAAGATACTCTTACAAGTTATTAACACTTTTACAATGGTTCTTGTTCCTAGGATAGCATTATATTATAAAGATCAAAGGATGCAGGAATTTAATGATTTGTTAACTAAAACACTTTCTATTATTTTAATTTTATCTTTACCAATAATTATTGGAATTAATTTTATAGGTAATCCAGTGATTACTACTATTTATGGTGAAGCATATATTAGATCATCTGAAGTTTTAAAAATACTAATTTTTGCTATTTGTATATCACCGATTGGTTATTTATTGGGGTCAAGAGTATTGTTGGTAACAGGAAATGAAAAGAAAATGATTTTAGCAGTTGGATTGGGGGCAATTGTAAATCTTATTGGAAATGGAATTCTTATTCCTGTCTATCAGGAAAATGGTGCTGCTATAGCATCAATAGTAAGTGAATTAATTGTGGCATTTATCTATATTTTATTATCACATTCATATTTTAAATTAAATTATGAAATGTTGAAAAAAACATTATTTACAGAATTCATATCATTGGCAGTCATGTCAGTGATTTTATTTATTTTTAAATTGAATAATAATTATTCTTTAATGATGATCTCATTACAGGTTATTTTAGCAATTATTTCATATTTTATGGTTTTATTAGTTACTAAAGAACCTTTTGTGTATTCAGTTTATAAGAAAATGTTAAGGAGAGGATGATAGTATATGGAAAAGCAAGAACTTACTTTGAAAGAAATTCAAAGTGAAATGTTGAATGTAGTTCTTAAAATAGATGAGATATGTAATTGTTTAAATATCAAATATAGTTTGGCTTATGGATCATTGATTGGAGCGATAAGACATAATGGTTTTATTCCTTGGGACGATGACCTTGATATTTGGATGGCTAGAGAAGATTTAGATAAATTTGTAGAATATTGTAAAACACATATAGAAGAATTATATCCCTATAGATTATGTGATCGAAGTAATACTGAAAATTATTCTTACAATATTCCGAGATTTGCAAATTTTGATTTTGAGTATATTAATACTGACCCACATCAAGCTATGTTTGATATTGGGATATTTGTTGATATTTATCCTATTGAAGGATATGGTGAAACTAAGAAACAATCTTTAAATTTAGCAAAAAAAATGGTAAGAATGAATAATTTGTATGATATTTATATAAATCCAAATAGTAGAACCAGTGTTATTAATTCGTTTATAAAAAAAATAATTTCCAAATTATTACATATTATATATAAAGGTAAATTTTGGGTGATTTTGGAACGTAAATACCGACAATATGTTACTAAATATATTTCGCCTACTTGTAAGTATGTTGGGTGTGTTTGTTGGGAATCAAAATCGCCATTTCTAAATGAGCGAAATGATATTTTTGATGAACAAGGACATTTAAAAATTATTAAGCATGATTTTGAGTGCTTAAATTTGAATGTTTTATTAAATTATGATATTGTTCTAAAAAATCAATATGGCAATTATATGGAATTGCCTCCAGTGGAATGTAGAGCTCCACATCATGATTATAAGATATATAAGAGATTTAAATAGCAACATTAAATTATGTCCATTGCTAATTGTTTAAGAGTTAACTATATAAATTTTTAATTATTAGATGAGGTGATAAAATGAAATATTCTGCAATTTTATTAGCAGCAGGAAAAGGAAGTAGATATAAAGGAAAAAAGCAAGATTTGATGTTTCATGGTAAACAGTTATGGCAATATCCTTATGAATTACTTTTAGAGATATTACCAAAAGAACGAATTGCTGTAGTAGGTAAAGAAGTAACTGGAGGAGAAACTAGAACTATATCAGTATTAAATGGATTAAGAGCTCTTCCAGAAGATACAGATAGAGTAATTATATTAGAAGCAGCAAGACCTATGGTAACGAAATCGCAAATATTAGAGTTGTTAGAAGATAAACATTCTTCAGTATCTTTTGTACGTCCATTAGTAAATACAGTTATTTATAGAGATGGAAGATATATAAATAGAAATGATTTATATGATTTACTTACACCACAAGCTTTTGATTATAAGATGTTATTAGAAGCTTATGAAAGTGGTAAGTTTTTGGATATGACAGATGAGACGCGAGCTATGTTTGAATTTCATAATGTTTCACCTTATTTCATTGAAACAGATAATAACTTATTTAAAGTTACATATCCAGGTGATTTAGATATAATTGAATCTATTTATCAACGTCAAAAGAAAGAAGGGCTTATTTAATGAAAAAGGTTTTAATTACTGGTGGTAGTGGGGGAATTGCTCAAGCAATTAAACATTTACTAGAACAAGCTAATTATGATGTTTTAGCTCCCACTAGATTAGAGATGGATGTTACAGATTGTGAAAGTATAGAAAAAGTAATTTCATCATTTAAACCAGATATTTTAATTAATAATGCTGGGTATGTTGTTCCAATGTCAATTAAAGAGGGAAATTTACAAAATACAAAAAAACATATTGATATTAATTTAAGTGGAACTTTTTATTGTACTGAGATTGCACTTAAATATAATCAAAATTTAAAAATTATAAATATTGGATCAGCAGCTGCAGTTGAAGTTCATGGAACATGGAGCGAATATTGTGCTACAAAAGCAGCAGTTGTTATGGCAACAAAATGTTGGGCTGATGATGGCTTGTATTCAGTAGTTATTTCACCAGGTAGAACGAAAACAAAAATGAGAAAAAGTTTATATCCTGATGAAGATCAAAATACATTATTAGATCCAGATGATTTTGCAAAAGTAGTTATGAAAGCAGTGAGCCAAGATTACCCATCAGGTTCACATGTAATAGTAAGAAAACAAAATGTAGAATTATTAATAAATAGTAATGAATTGGGGGAATAAGATGAACTGTTCAGAGTTTTTGGTAGATTATCTTATATCAAAAGGCGTAACAGATATTTTTGGATATGCAGGTGGATATATTGTTCCATTTATGGATGCATTGTATAAACGTAAAGATGAGATAAAAATGCATGTTTGTTATAACGAACAAGGATGTGCATTTGCAGCTGTTGGTTATGCTAGAACAAATGGTAAGATGGGAGTCTATTTTACGACTTCAGGGCCAGGTGCAATTAATGGACTTAGTGGATTAGCAGACGCATGGTTTGATAGCATTCCTTTAATGGGAATTTGTGGTAATGTGCCAACAAATGAAATGAAGGGATTTTCAGGAATTCGACAAAATGGATTTCAAGAAATGGATTTAGTATCTATGACTAGAAATATATCAAAGTATTCAGTAACAGCTAATAGTAGCGAAGGATTTTCAGATATTGTGACTAGAGCATATAATATTGCAAATTTAGGAAGAAAAGGAGGGGTTATCATTGATTTTCCACTCGACATACAACAAGCCAGTGTTATTAGTAGGTAATGGAGTAAGATCTGCTGATGCAGTAGAAATGTTACATGAATTTTTAAGAAAAACAAATATTCCAGTACTAACTACAATGAATGGTGTTGATTTAGCACAAGATGAATTCCATATTGGTTTTATAGGGACTCATGGAAATAGAATTGCTAATATGATATTAAATGAATGTGATTTAGTAATTTCAATTGGTGCAAGATTAGGAATTCGACAAGTTGGTAAGAATACAGAAAAATTTGCACCTAAAGCTGATTTAGTGAGAGCAGATATTGATGAATATGAATTAAGTAGAGATATAAAAAAGAATGAAAAAAAATATCATACTGATGCACGAGATTTTTTAAGAATTTTATTAAATGAAGATGTTTCTGATTTTTCTAATTGGAAAAGTCAATGTATGGAAGCAAAGAAAATTTTAGATGAATATGATATTCAACCAGGTAATATTGTAATAAAAAAGATTTCCTCATTATTACCTGCTAACCCAATTATTGCAGTAGATGTGGGAATGAATCAATGTTGGGCTGCACAATCATTTCATTTAAAGGGTAATGAAGGAAGAATACATATAGGTGGAGGTTTTGGTGCAATGGGATGTGGATTACCTTATGCTATAGGAGCATCCATTG
>URQL01000107.1 GCA_900550005.1 uncultured Erysipelotrichaceae bacterium | reverse complement strand
AATACCTTAGGAAAAAGTAAAATACCTAAAACACCCAAAACACCATCAAAAACAAAATTATACCAGGCATTGATCACATTCATATCACGCCAACCTGTAAAATTTAATAAAATTTTAAATAGAAAAGAAATAATATATTGTCCAAAAACAAAATAAATGGGTAAATAAACTAAAAACCCCAATAAAATTTCTTTACGATCAAATTTTTCAAAAAAATCTTCATCTTCATCAGACAAAGTTTGATTTTGTCTTTCGATAAAATCATCCTTTCTTGGTTGATCAATCACTTTTGGAATAATCACTTGCACTTCTTGATCATCAAAATTATTTGATGCATCAAAAACTTCAGGAACTAATACTGTTTTGTAAAATAAAGTTAAACTTGTTTGTAATTCTACTTTATAAATACAAGCATCACTAATTGCTAAAACGATCGTTGCACATAAAGTCATTAAATAAAGATCATCGATCATTAAATTAAAACCAATCGTAATAAAAATACAAATAATAAATGATAAAATACGTTTACCCAAATAGTGAATTTGAAGCATCAACAACTGTTTTTTATTTCCCTTCATCAACACTTTAGCTTGTTCTAATGCTTTTCTACCCTTTAACCCTTGATCCTCTAAAAGATAAAAAGTAGGGAAAAAGTTTAAATAATAAAGAACACCTACAATAGCTAAAATAATAAGTAATGGAATCACTAAACTTAAAACAAGAGGCAACATTTGCATGATTGAAGCTTCTTCTTGTGCACTATCAATAATGGGTACTCTAAATTGATTAAATAAATCAATCAACTCTACCCATTTATTACCTACAATAAAAACATAGACCACAAAATATATAATACTTACTCCAAGTAATAGAAAACCACGTGTTAAATTGTAAGTTAAATATGTACTAAATAATTGCGGCCATTTTCTCATTCCATACAAACCATCATCATATGTTTGAATTTCTTCGATTTGATCATGATACAACTTTAAAGATGAGGTAATGTATCCTTGACTTGTAGGATAAAATAAAATCATCAACACCATAGAAACAAATTCATTACCAATATTAGAAGGTATCATTTGTAAAATACCAATAAAAATAAAAACAGGTAATATCTGTTTCATATTTCCTACTAGCTTCGTTTTAGCTTGGTAAATTAAATCAACATTTCTCATAGAGTAATCCTCCTTTTGTTTATTATACCATCTCCCTTACTAAATTTGAAATTATTTTATATCTAAACTTGTTTTGATTGCTTCATTAATGAGTTTCATCTTTTCTTCTGACACTTTCCCCACTTTATCAAAGATCCTTTTCTTATCGATCGTGCGGATTTGTTCTAAAAGGACAATGGATTTACGATCTAATTCTTCATTTTCAATTAGGACATGTGTCGGTATCTTATTTTTTTGTATCTTAGATGAAATGGGTGCAACAATCACTGTTGTTGAAAAACGATTCCCTTTATTATTTTGTAATATTAAAACTGGTCTATAGCCACCTTGTTCACTTCCAACAACCGGCGATAAATCAGCATAATAGATTTCTCCTCGTACAATACTCACTCTTGCTCACTCCCTATTAATACTATATGCTTTTTGTTGTGTAGAATTGACAAGAATTTTGACTAATAAATAAAAAAAGATAAAACAAAAAACGATAAAGATTTAATCTTCATCGTCTTCTACTTCTTCTTGAGAAAATTCATATTCTTCCTCTTGTAATTTACCACGTCTTTCAAACTGAACTTTTCGTTTCTTAGAAATAAATACATAACCTAAGATCCCTAAAACAACTAAAGCCACAGCTCCACCAATGACATAGAAAATAACCGGATCAAGTTGATCTTGTACAATCGTTGATTCACTTTCTAATCTTTGCAAAGAATTTTCCACTGTATCATAGCGATAATATTCTTTAGCTCCTTGATCATTCACTAAATAGATCACAAAGAAATCTGCTTCTTTTTCATCTTCATATTTCCATCCAGCAATTTCTTTATCTTGAATCGTCATGGTCGTAAAAATAAACCCTTTTTTATTTTTTTGTCCTTCATCTACAGGATAAACAACATAAGTTTTTTCATTATAAGATAAAGTAACGTATTCCCCTAAAACTTTATTACTTGCTTCATCATAAATATAAAATTTATTTTCATCTCCTTTATTTAAATAAAGAAGAACTAAATTATAAGTTTGACTTCTTACACATCTTACTTCAACATCATTAATCGTAATTTTACTATCTTCAAATGTTTCTGGTAACGTAACATCTTTATAATTAGATATTACTTTATAATCTTCATTATCTAATTTTACTGTTAAATCAGGTGATGCTTGTACTTTAACATTAATATTGTAAGTTTTAACAGAATGATCTTCTGCTTGTACCACAATAGCAATCGAATTATCCCCTTCATTTAATTCATGATCACCTGTACCTTGAATAATTGAAGCTTTGCCATCTTCAACACTTGCTTCAACATGAATACTTGTATGCGTATAATCTAAATCAACTGTATAATCTGTTGTATTTGGATTAAAAGCAGGTTGTAAATCTCCATGGTCTAAAGTAATACTTGACAAGTTATTATTCGAAGATTTTGGTGTTTCTTCTTGTGTTTGTGTTGTTGTCGTTGTTGAAGAAGATGGCGTTTCTGTTGGTGCACTGCTATCACTTGGCTGATTTGCAGGGATTCCTCCACTTCCTCCTGATGATCCATTAGGGTTAGAAGGAACAGTAACCGTTACTGTACAACTTGCTGATTGACCATCTAATGAATTATATGAACTGTCCGTTGCATTAATCGCAGTAGCTACAACAGTAAATGTTCCTGAACCCGTAGTTAGCGTTACTGAATTTCCCTCGATCCACCCAGAATAAACAGCACTTCCTGCACTGATAGAGAAATTTCCAACAACATCTCCGGTAATGGTTACCGTCGTTGTCCCATTACCATTATTTGATGCAGATACCCCAAAAGAAGCTGCATGAACCGAATTTAATGGTAAAAGTAATGAAATAATAAGTGTAAAAATAATTCCTAATTTTTTTATTAACTGCATAAACTATTCTCCATTTATAATGTTATTTTTCCTAAAATACAATCTTTGATCATTAAATAATCAGCTGCATCGATACGTCCATTTTCATTAACATCTGCAGCTTCTTTTTGTTTATCACTCATTGTGTATTTACCTAAAATCGTATCTTTGACCATTAAATAATCAGCTGCATCAATACGTCCATTTCCATTAACATCCCCAAGCATAATTGTTTCTTCTGGTTCACTAGGAGTTGGTGTTGGTGTTGGATCAGGTGTTGGTGTTGGATTAGGTGTTGAAGGTTCTTGTCCTTTAACATAAGCATTGGCACTGGCTTCTTCTCCACCATTAGCATAAACTAAACCTTGCAATACAGGATTTTGAGCGTTGCTATAAGCACCTATATTAAAGAAGTTATAAAGTCCATGATAAACAAGTCCACGATATTCATAACTTTCACCACTTGTTGAAATGGAACCACTACGTCCAACTTCTTGAATAGATTTTGAAGCTAAATAAACTGGATTGACATTGGCTTTACGTCCTGCTTCATAGAAAATGGAAGCATAGCTATTTCCACTAATAGATTCATTACCTGACATAAAACTATTATTTAATACAGTTTGAACTGCACTTATGGTATAATTACTATTAAATTTTGAAGAGTAGAACATTAATATATTTCCTTCATCTAATGCATTACGTGGATCCATATAAAAAGCTACTGCATCCCATGAAGCGTAATACCAATTTGAGCCTTCTTGTGGCTTAGTATAATTTTTATCATATAAATAAGGTCCATAATAACCCTTAATATCTACATAAGAAACTTTTTTTTCTGCACTTACTGCCGTTTCAAAATCGATTCCTGTTTTAATGGCATTAAATGTCCAATTTGGATATTTTTCATGCAAATCGGCTAATTGTCCAATATAGAGTTCTGGGAACCCTTTGTTACGTAAAGATTGAACAAATACTTGATCATGACTACTATTTGGTCCAAAATTAGGACAACTTACTCCTTCTTTAGGAAAAGCATAGTAATCTTTCATATTTTCATATACTGGGATATCAAAAATAAGTGGTAAACTTAATAACCCATTTGCCTTAAAAGAAGCAAAACTTGTTTCTGAAGTACGACAAACAGCTTGTAAATCTGTACAATATTGATGTGAATATAAATTAGCTTTATTCGTTGGAACAACATTAAATCTTTCTAGATAAGGATTATATTGTCCCTGATTAATAAAATCTTTAGCTAAAAATTCAGCTCCACCTTCAATCGATTTTGTTGGTGTATTCCATGGTCGATTGTAAGATGTATTTAAAGCTAAAGTGTTAAAACATAGCATAAAAATCATGGTAAAAGATACCAGAATAATCACCAAAAGTGTTTTTATTTTTGCATTTTTTGATAACTCCATCTCTACTTCCTCCAAAATAGTATTTTTTCCCTTATACACATTATTGTATATTTTCGTCAATTTGTCAAACACTTAAAATCAATTTAGGCAAAAAAGAAAAGACTAATTTTTTACAAAAAAGTCTTTAATCGTTTGTCGATCTTTTTTTAGTTGTTCAACCAATGCAGTAGGTGAAGCAAATTTCACTTCATCACGAACAAAGAAATAAAAATAAACTTCTACAATTTGATTATAAATATCTTCATTAAAATCAAAAATATTTACTTCTAGAGAAGGATGATCTAATTTATCAAAAGTTGGATTATAACCAATATTACACATACCTATATATTCTTGATCTTTAATTTTTACTTTTACTCCATATACGCCATTTTTGGGAATTGCGTAGCTTCCATAGGCTACATTTGCTGTAGGGAAGCCAATGGTCCTACCTATTTGTCTTCCTTTAATCACTTCTCCTTTAATACGATAAGGTCGAGTTAATAAAGTATGGACTTCTTCTACCTTACCTTCTACTAAATCTTGATGAATGCGGGTAGAACTGATTTTTTGATTTTGAAATTGCACCTCATCTTGAATAAAAATCGGAAATTGATGGTGCGAAAGTTCTTCAAAATCCTTACCACTTCCTTTACCCATTTTACCAAAATGATAATCAAAGCCACAAACTAATCCTTTGATAGAAAAAGTTTGAATAAAGGCATTATAGAATTCCTCTGGTGAAAGTTGACTGACTTCTTTACTAAATTCAACAATAATTAAATAATCAATAGCTTCTTTCTCTAAGATTTCTGCACGATCTTGATAACTTGTTAAATAGTGTTCTTCCTTCATTTTACCTAATGTAATTAGTGGATTAGGTTCAAATGTCATTAATGCAGATGCTACATTTTTTTCATTTGCATAATTTTTAGCTTTACGAACTAAGGAAAGATGTCCTAGATGTAAGCCATCAAAAAAACCAATAGCTAACACAAAAGGCTTTAATTTGGGAATCGACTTACCATAAGTTAAATGAATAATTTCCATTACCAAAGCCCCCTTACACTTTTTAACGTATTCTTTCCTACTTGTCCATAAATAGCTAATATTTTCCCTTCTTTATTTTTAATTGCAACTTGCCCTTCTAAAGAAGAAGAGATAGTTTTACCATGATAAACAATTTTTTCATCTTCAATAATCAGACTTTTAAAGTCTTTAAAAGCTTCTTCAATAGGGATACATTGATTTGGATTTTGTTCTAACTCTTCTAAAGTAATACAATCATCTAAAGCAAAATGTCCTGATTTTGTACGAATCAAAGAAGACATCACCCCTGGATAACCTAAGGCAGACGCAATATCTACGCATAATGAACGAATATAAGTTCCTTTTGAACAATGAGTTCTTATTTTTATTTCATTTTTTTCAAAAGATAACAGTTCTAAAGAATATATTTCAATATCTCTTGGTTCAATTTCTACTTTTTCATTATTTCTTGCGTATTCATAGAGTTTTTTACCATTAACTTTAATTGCTGAATAAATAGGAGGTACTTGTTTTTGCTTACCTAAAAAAGTTTTAAGTGTCTCTTCTACCTGCTTTAAAGTTAAATCATTTTGATACTCTTTTTCACTTGTTTTTTCGTTATCAAAGACTCAGTTTTT
>URQL01000106.1 GCA_900550005.1 uncultured Erysipelotrichaceae bacterium | reverse complement strand
CTGCAATTCTTTATAATATGGGAAGTAATATCATGTTTGGTGAAATCTCTTATATTACAAAAGCCATTGCAGCTGTATTGCAATTAGGGGTTACAACTGACTTCTCAATTTTCTTGTATCATAAGTATGAACAAGCTAAAAAAGGAACTAAAGATATTAACCATGCAATGAGTAATGCAATTGGTGAAACGTTTGTTTCCGTTGCCGGTAGTGCTTTAACAACAGTTGCCGGATTCTTGGCGTTAGTTACAATGCAACTTACTTTAGGTAAAGATATTGGTTTAGTTATGGCAAAAGGGGTTGTGTTAGGGGTTATTGCTACTGTAACGATTTTCCCTTCTTTCTTACTTGTTTTTGATAAAGCGATTGAAAAAACAAAACATAAACCATTGTTACCAACATTTAGATTTGTAAAAGGGATTATTAAAAAAGGATATAAAATTATTGTTGTGATTGCTTTACTTGTTGCTTATCCAGCATTTTATGGAAATCAACATATTAAACAATATTACAATTTAACAAAAGATTTACCAAGTGATTTGCAAAGTTGCATAGCAAATACAGATTTAAAAGATAAATTTAATATCGTATCTGCTGAAGTTGTGTTAATTAATAAAAATATTAAAAATGATGTTGTCAATGAAATGATCGATAAGATCAAAGATGTAGATGGTGTGGATATTGTTTTATCTCCATCTGAACTTTCATCTCTTGCAATTCCAGAAGAAATGATGTCTGATGAACTTACAAGTATGTTTGAAAGTGATCAATATGAAATGATCTTTATTAACTCTACTTATGAAGTTGCAAGTGATGAGTTAAATAATCAAATTAGTACGATCAATGATATTGTAAAAAGTTATGATGCCAATGCAATTCTTGCTGGTGAAGGTCCATGTATGAAAGACTTAGTTCAAATTGCAGCTGAAGATTTCAATCATGTATCTATCGCAAGTATTGGTGTTATCTTTGTAATTATGATTTTCGTATTGAAATCAGCAAGTTTACCATTTGTATTGGTTGCTACAATCGAACTCGCAATCTTTATTAATATGGCTTGTGGTTACTATACAAATGCAACGATTCCATTTGTTGCATCCATTGTTATTGGTACGATCCAATTAGGAGCTACAATCGATTATGCAATCTTACTTACTACAAAATATGTAGATTGCCGTAAAGCAGGACATTCTAAATTCGAATCTATGGAAATTGCAGTTGATAGTTCAATTAGTTCAATTTTCGTATCTGCTTTATCATTCTTTGGAGCTACGATTGGTGTAGGTGTTATTTCTAAATTAAATATGATTGCTTCATTATGTACATTGATGTCAAGAGGGGCAATTATTTCAATGTTGATTGTTGTATTCTTACTTCCATCTTTATTACTTGTATGTGATAAAGTGATTGTTAAAACTACAGTAGGTATGAAAAAATTAGGAGGAGCTAACAATGAATAAAATTAAAAAAGGATGTTATCTTACATTAACTGGTGCAATTGTTACATCACTTTGCACACCTGTTGTTGGGGCTTATAGTAAAGATGAAACAGTTTATAGTAAACTTGGAAAAGATGGGCAAGTTAAACAAATTATTGTCAGTGAACATTTAATTAATGATGAACAAACAATTGATGATCAATCTTCTTTAAATGATATTACTAATGTCAATGGGGAAGAAACATTTAGTCAAGATGGTCAAAATATTACTTGGCAAGCTAATGGAAAAGATATTTATTATCAAGGAACTACTAATAAAGAATTACCTATTTCAATGCAAATTGAATACTATTTAGATGGACAAAAAGTTGAACCAGAAAGCATTCTTGGAAAAAGTGGTAAAGTAGAAATGGTGATCCATTATACAAATCATCAAAAACAAACAGTTGATGGTACAGAATATTATGTTCCATTCTTTGTAACATCTGGATTAACTTTAAAAACAGAAAAAAATAAATCGATTGAAGTAACAAATGGGCGTGTTGAAAGTAATGGTTCTAACGATGTTGTTATGGCTATCGCTATGCCTGGATTATATGAAGATTTTGATCAAAATGAAAACTTAAAAGGATTAGATGAAGTTAAAGTAACTTATGAAACAACTGAATTTGAAATTCCTACTTTATTTTCAGTAGCTACTCCAGGTTTAATGAGTAATGAAGATTTAGATGAATTCAATCAAATGGATTCTTTAAGTGATATGATGGGAACACTTGCATCTTCTTATCGTCAAATTAAAGAAGGCGGAAAAACTTTAAATAGTGGGTTAACAGAATTTTCTAGCAATTATGATACATTTAACTCAGGTGTTCAGGAATTAAATTCTAAATCATCTGCATTACAAGATGGTGCTGGTCAAATGGTAAGTGGTGTTGGTCAAATCAATCAATACTTAACTCAATTAGATACAGGATTACAAACAATCAGTAGTTCATCTGAAACATTACGTCAAGGTGCTGCACAAATCTTTAATACCTCTTTAGCAAGCGCTAATCAACAAATGGCAACTCTATTACAAACATTAAATCAAGCTACAGGTGGTCAAATCCCAACTGAATTAACGACTGAAAACTATGCAACAGTAATCGATACAATTACAAATAACTTCTCACAACAAATTCTTGGGTTATTAGGACAAGAAAAAGGACAAGCAACTTTACAACAATTAACAGCTGCAAAAGCACAATTAGATAGCTTAAATACATTTGTTGCTGGTGTAAATCAATATACAGCTGGTGTTGATCAAGTGGCTACAAATGTAACACAAATTAAAGATGGGTCAGCTACATTAGTTACTGGTGCAAATACTTTGTTAAATGGTGTTGGAACATTATTACAAGGAACTGGAACATTAGCTTCTTCTTCGACATTATTAAATGATGCTTCTAAACAATTAAAAGAAGGTAGTGATAGTTTAGTTGCTGGAATGGAACAATTTGATCAAGAAGGTATTTCTAAATTAGAAAGTGTCGTTAGTGAAGTCAATGCGGATGTTAATAAAACAAAAACTTTAATTCGTTTAGCTAATGATTATGGAACATTTGATGCAAGTAAAGATGGAGTTGAAACAAAAACAAAATTCATCCTTATTTCTGAAGGCCAAAAAAATAAATAATCTAAAATACATCTAATTTAAGGTAGAAAACTTGAATGAGTTTTCTACCTTTTTTTAATGTAATAAAATAAATTACAAAGATATTGACAAAGTTTTCTGGTGTAACTATAATAGTTACTGTAATAATAAAAGTTACAACAAGGAGGAGAGTTATGAAAAAGTTAAAGATCGTTATTATGACTTTACTTGTTTTTTTGATGACAGGTTGTCAGTCAAAACAAACAAATGAAGTACAAAAAATATTAGTGGCAACAGATGGAGATACAAAGCCATATACTTATTATGATGAAAATAATCAACTTACAGGCTATGATATTGCTGTTGTTAAAGAAATCAATGAACGTTTACCACAATACAATATTCAATTTGAAGTAACTGAGTTTACAGGTATTTTTGCTGGTATTGATTCAGGTCGTTATCAAATGGCAGCAAACAACATTACTAAAAATCCAGAAAGAGAAAGTAAATACTTATTTGGTAATCAATGTTATCTTTATAATAATGCAATCATGGCTGTTAGAAAGGGAAGAACAGATATTACTTCAATTGAAGATTTAGCTGGTAAATCAACGGTTATTAAACCTTCAGGTTCATTCCAACAAGTTTTTATTGAAAAATTTAATGAAGAACATCCAGATAATCCAATTATTTTTACTTATTCTGATCAAGATTATTTAAAAACGTATCAAGAGGTAGAATCAGGAAAAATTGATTTTGCTTTAGCTGAAGAAATCATGATTAATTCGATGATTGATGAATATCAATTAAATTTAGATGTGATCACTTTACCACAAGAAGAAACTAAGCAAATTATGAAGCCAGAAGGATTCTTCGTCTTTAGTAAAACAACTCAAGGAGAAGAGTTAAAGAGTGCTTTTGATCAAGCGATTGTGGATATGATCGAAGATGGGACTTTATCTTCTATATCTAAAGAATATTTAGGAAGAGATTATGTAGGTAATATTCAAATTGTTGAAAATGCAACAAATAATACTAAGACGATGGCTAATTTGTTTGATCTTTCTTTAGTATTTAAAAATATACCAAGTATTTTACGCTATTTACCTACAACTCTATTTATCACTTTTATTTCAGCGTTGTGTAGTTTTTTATTAGGAATGGTCATTGCCTTGATTATTCATCATCACATCCCTGTAATAAATAAAATAAGCAAGTTTTATGTTTCTTTTATGCGTGGAACACCTTTACTTGTTCAATTGTATTTAACTTTTTATGGTATTCCTATCTTGCTTCAATATATTAATTTTTATCGAGGGACTTCGTTTTCAGTTAATTCTATTCCACCAGTTTTATTTGTTATTGTAGCCTTTTCTTTAAATGAAGCAGCTTATGCTTCTGAAAGCTTAAGAGCAGGATTAGAAGCAGTGGATAAAGGAGAACAAGAAGCAGCTTTATCGCTTGGAATGAGTCCTTTACAAACCTTTATGCGTATTACTTTACCTGAAGCTTTAGTCATTGCATTGCCAGCTTTAGGAAACTCTTTAGTCGGTTTAATTAAGGGAACTTCACTCGCCTTTACTTGTGCGGTAATTGATATTACTGCTGGTGGAAAATTAATAGCTTCACGTAATTTTAGATATTTTGAAAGTTATATTTCAGTAGCCCTTATTTATTGGGTAATGACAATTGTTATATCTTGGTTGCTTAAAAAATTAGAAAAGAAATTAAGAGCGGATGGAGGAAATGAAAATGTTGAAAGTACAACACTTGAAGAAAAATTATAATCAATTAGAAGTCTTAAAAGATATTAATTTTGAAGTAAAAACAGGAGAAGTATTAGCAATCATTGGACCATCTGGTTCAGGAAAATCGACATTACTTAGATGTTTAAACTTTTTAGAAAAGCCAAATTCAGGTATAATTGAGTTTAAGGAACAAATGGTGGATTGTACAAAGGTAACGAAACAACAAATTGCCTATATTCGTCAAAATAGTGCTATGGTTTTCCAACAATTTAATCTGTTTCGCTTTAAAACTGCATTAGAAAATGTTACAGAAGCTTTGATTCACGTTAAAAAAATGAAAAAAAATGAGGCTATTAATGAAGCAGTTAAGCAACTTCAATTAGTAGGAATGTTAGAAAGAAAAGATCATTATCCTAATGCTTTATCAGGTGGACAAAAACAACGCGTAGGAATTGCGCGTGCACTTGCAATGCATCCTGTTTGATGAACCAACGAGTGCATTAGACCCAGAAATGATCGGTGAAGTATTAGATGTCATTAAAGAAGCTAAAAAACAAGGACATACAATGATTATTGTGTCCCATGAAATGGACTTTGTTTATCAAATTGCAGATCAAGTTATTTTTATGGATGGTGGCTATATTATTGAACAAGGAGATCCTAAAGAAATGTTTATTCATCCGTGTGAAGAAAGAACAAAACAATTTTTAAAACGTGTAAGATTTAATGGAGAAAACGAAAATGAATAAAGAACAAATTTTAAATAAGGTAAAACAATACCAAGAAGTCGTTAAAACAAAAGATAAAGCTTTATTTGATGATTTATGGTCAAATGAAGGAGAATGTGTCTTAATTTCAATCGTAACTGAATTTGTCGGTAAAGAAAATATTTATAATCAATTCTTTGTTGAAGGACTTGGCGGTCATTATGAAAAAATTGAATTGATTACTGAGAAAATGGAAATTCGTTTTTATGACGAAGATTTAGCCGTTGTCGTATTTGGTTACCATACAGATTGTTTACGTAAAGAGACACTTGAACCTTATAGTATACAAGGGTTAGAAACGCAAATTTATCGTAAAGAAAATGGAGATTATAAATTATTCCACGTACATTATTCAAAATAATTTAGAATCAAATTTTTGATTGTATGAAGCTATACCACCAATAAAAGAATGGGCAAGATAGCCTTTACTAACGAGATCATAAGCAACCTCTTTACTTACTTTGCCACTTGAACAAAGTAAATAGAGAGGTTTTTGTTTATCAAAAGAGGGAAGATAATTATAAAAAATGGTGTAGGGAATATTAATAAAACCGGGAATAGAATAGGTT
>URQL01000105.1 GCA_900550005.1 uncultured Erysipelotrichaceae bacterium | reverse complement strand
AGGATTTATAACATCTCGATGTGAGTATATTTAATCACATTTTGAGTAGCAGAAGATATTAAGTATATTGCTAGAAGAATTATTGTATGTGCTAGTGAAGATATCGGTTTAGCAAATTCACAGGCTTTAGAAGTAGCTACCAGTGCTATGCTTGCAATTGAAAGAATTGGTATGCCTGAAGCAACAAAGATATTAGCACATGCTGCTTTATATGTATGTTGTTCACCAAAATCAAATACAGTATCAAGTGCTATTAGTCAAGCAATGAGTGATGCGAAAAAGACAACAAATGTTCCTATTCCCCCATTTTTACAAGATGCGAGTTATGCTAGTGCAAGTAAACTTGGTAGAGGTGTAGGTTTAGATAATATTCATGCCTTCCCTAATCATTATTCAGGTAAAGCTTGTATGCCTAAAGAATTAGCACACCGTCATTATTTTGAATTGTCTGAAATGGGGAATGAAAAAAGAATCCAAGCTTTTTTAGATTATTTAAGAAAAAATACAAGCAAATAATCCTTACATAAATTAAAAATTATGTTAGAATAACCTTCGTAAAATTTAAGATAAATAAACGACATTAAATATCGGTAACGCCTTTGTCTGATGGCTGTACCTCTAATTCATGTCGTTTTTTTTGTTATGAAAGGAGAATTTTATATGCCAAAAACAAGAAAACAAAGTTTATTTTTTACAACACTGATGGTCTTTTGTATGGTTTATTGCATGATAACCTATACAATCGCTTTGAAAATGGGAGCAATGAGTTATCATGTCCTTTTATTAGCACTTCAAGAAATACGGTTAGAATACATCGTTGTATTTTGTGCTATCTTTTTTGTCATTTGTCCTAATGCACAAAAACTTACATTTTAGACGATTGATCCAACCAAAGCAAAACCACTATCTATTATTTTAACAATTCAATGCTTTACTGTATGTCAAATCGTATCTGTAATTACATTATTTGCTACGCTTGTTCATAATGGGATTTCAATAAATTGGTTTAATCAATAGATACAACTCATTTTAATGTGCTTTCCATTTGCTTTATTTATGCAAATATTTATTATTGGACCATTCGTTTGTTTTATTTTTAGAAGTGTTGTTAAAAATTAAATTTATTTATTAGAACAGGTTTAATACGCCTGTTCTTTTTTGTATAATAACTTTAGAAAAAAGAGGTAAAAAAAATGAATAGAAATGAAATAGTTACACTTACAAACATGTGTATGATTCATAATGAAAATAAAGTGCTTGTACAAGATAAAGTGGATAAGAATTGGGGTGGCATTACTTTTCCCGGTGGTCATGTAGAAAAAGGGGAAGCATTTAGTGATGCAGTAATTAGAGAAGTTTATGAAGAAACTGGATTAAAAATTACTTCACCTAAATTATGTGGTATTAAAGATTGGATCAATGAAGATGGTTCAAGGTATATAGTTTTATGTTATAAAACAAATCAGTATGAAGGACATTTAGTTTCTTCTAGTGAAGGTGAAGTTTATTGGATGAGTTTAGAAGAAATGAAACAATCAAAACTTGCTGAAGGAATGGATGAAATGTTAGAAGTATTTTTTAATGAAGATATAAATGAATACTTTCTATATGAAAAAGATCATGAGTGGAAAGGCGTATTGAAATAGCGGAGGTTAACAAAATGAAAGAAACGTTAAATGTAAAAATAATTTATTCTTTTTATCATACTTCTGTAAAAGCAGAATTAAAAAGAAGAGGATTTTCAAAAGAAGTCGCTAAAAAAATAAGTGAAGAACATAAAAAAATTATTGAACGAGCAAAAGATATAGGTAAATCTCGATTACTAAGTTCTTATATTATGGGAAGTTACTTTATTGCTTTGAATAGAAGTACAGGAAAATCTCCGGAAGAAAACTATGAAATATTTAAAGAAGGGTTATGTGCATCTAGATTATTTCATAAAGTTATGGGGGATGCTAATGGTTATTTAGATCCTAAAAAAATGCCAGGAAGATTGCAGTGGTCCAAGGATAGTCATAAACGTGAATATGAAAATGATTGGGTCGTAGATATTTTACCTGGAAATGATGAATATGATTTAGGATACGATTACCATGAATGTGGTATTTGTAAATTATGCCAAGATGAAGGGTGCCCAAAATTAGCTGCTTATTTATGTCGTATGGATTTTGTCATTGCTGATATCATGGATATGAAGTTAGAAAGAACAAAAACCATTGCTAATGGGGATCCTTATTGTGATTTTAGATATAGTAAGAAAAAATAAAAAGAGAACCAAATTGCTTTGATTTTCTCAAGTATACATCTAAAAACATATACCCTAATTATTATTTGTAGTTTATAATTTGTATGGATAATCTGATATTAAAGTACTTTATTATGATGCCGTAAAAATCATTTTTTGTAAATTATAGATTTCATGCTACATTTTACAAAAAGATAAAAGTGAAGAATGGTACTTTAAAATCAGGTTCAACTTCACTTTTTATATTTTTCAATTGTTAAAGATTAGGCTTTTGTTTTGAATAAATTAGTCATTTCTGAAATCAAAATATAAAATAGTCTTTGTATAAAATAAAAATGTATGCTAGTATACTATATGTTCGCATTGAGGTGATAGCATGGTTTATTATTATTTTATCATTATAAATATTCTAGCTTTAATTGTGATGAAATGGGACAAAAGACAAGCAATTAAACACAAACAAAGAGTACCTGAACGAGATTTATTTTTACTTGCACTAGTTGGTGGTGTAGGAGGAATCTATTTAGGTATGTATCTATTTAGACATAAAACAAAGAAAATGAAGTTTGTGTTAGGGATACCAATAATTTTAATTATGTGGTTACTAATATGCGTTAGATGTTTGATTTTTACTAAATAAAAGCTTATAATAGTATAGGAATAACAAAAGAAAGGAATTACATAATGAAAACAATTCAAATTCGTATTACAATGGAAACAGGCGAAGTGATGGAAGGTGAATTATATCCTGAGATTGCTCCAATTACTGTTGAAAACTTTGTTAATTTAATTAAAGATAATTTTTATGATGGAATGATCTTCCATAGAGTTATTGATGGTTTTATGATTCAAGGTGGAGGATTTGATCGTAATTTACATCATAAAGAAGCTAAAAGCATTAAAGGTGAATTTGCCTCTAATGGGGTTAAAAATGATTTGAAACATACAGCTGGTGTATTATCAATGGCTAGAACAATGGTAAAAGATTCAGCTTCAAGTCAATTCTTTATTATGCATAAAGATGCACCTCATTTAGATGGTGATTATGCAGCATTTGGAAAAATTACGAAAGGATTAGAAGTTGTAGATCGTATCGCTAAAACAGCTACAGATTACAATGATGCTCCTTTATCTAAACAAGTAATTCAAAAAATTGAAATTATCTAATTATGATTAGAGCATATGAAAAAAAAGATGCAAAGACAGTTCAAATGATTGCTTTAGAATGTTTTGATAAGAACATTGCTAAAGGAAGAAAACTTGTTTTTGCAAGATTTTTTGTAAAAAATTATTTTAAGGAAAAAAATATACAAGCAAGACTTAAAAATGATTATGAATTATACATTTTAGAAGATCCAGAAGTAGAAGGATTTATTGAAATTCAAGATGCTAAAGAAATAACAAATATTTTTGTTTTTCCTGGTCATCAAAAAAAGGGATATGGGAAACAATTAATGAAGTATGCAATGCATAGATGTTATGAACTTGATTCATCTAAACATTCTATCTATTTAGATGCATCTAAAGAAGCTGTGTTATTTTATGAAAAATTAGGATTTAAAAACCTTGAAAGAATGAAAAAAGTGATGGGTGTAGAAATGTATAGAATGGAAAAGAAGTAGTTTGCAAGGTATTTTTTATAATATTAAATAAGTAGGGTGAGGTGACTAGAGTAAATGAAAGAGGACATTAAAAAGGAATATAAAGAATTATTTGATGCTACAACAAAAGCTCCTGATATTGTGACCGTTCCTAAATTTAAATCAATTATGATTGATGGTGTAGGAAATCCACGTACAGAAGAATTTAAAGAAAAATCAGAAGCTTTACATACATTCGCAAAAGCCGTTAAAAAATATTATCGTGAAAATGGATTACCTGATTACATGAGTTCTCCATTAGAAGGCATTTGGGACACTTACGATAATGGACGTTTTGATGTAACTAGAAAAGAAAACATTAAATATACTTTAATGATTGTCCAACCCACAGCAATGGGAAATGAAATTTTTGATAAGATTAAAAATGAACTTGTTGGTAAAAGACATAATCCTTATATTGAAGATATTTACTTTGATTATTATGAAGAAGGAGAATCTGTGCAAATGTTACATGTTGGTCCTTATGATCAAGAAATCGAAACTACAACAACGATTATGGAATATGTAACCATTCAACGTTATAAACTTAACGGGATGCATCATGAAATTTATTTAAATGATCCCCAAAAAGTAAAACCAGAAAAATTAAAAACAATTGTAAGATATCCAATTGTTGAAGTATAACCTTTCTAGATTGAAAGGTTTTTTTGTTTTGAAAAGGTTTCCACATCATTTCAAATTAAGTTATAATAAACACAGAGAATAAATAAAAAGGAGACAAAGATCATGAAAACAATGATATTAATGGATGTTGATGGAACTTTATTTAATAGTGAAAAAAAGATCACACCTAAAACAAAACAAGCCTTATTAAAAGCACAAGAACAAGGATGTACACTCGTTTTAGCATCAGGTAGACCAACAGCAGCATTACTTGAAATCGCAAAAGAATTAGATATGGCTAGTCACCATGGATTACTTATTGCTTATAATGGAAGTAAAGTCATTGATTGTCAAAGTGGTGAAGTTTTATTTAATCAACCGATGTCTATCGAAGAAGGTAAAGCCGTATTAGAACATATGAAAAAATTTGATCGTGTTAGACCAATGGTTGATAAAGATGATTATATGTATGTCACAAATGTTTATGATAATTATATTCAATTTAAAGGAAAACCATTTAATGTTATAGAATATGAATCAAGAGGAGGACATTTTAAATTATGTGAAGTAGATGACTTAGCTAAGTTCGCTACTTTTCCTATCAATAAGATTTTAACGACATCCGATCCAGAATACTTACAAGAACATTATCAAGCGATGATGGAACCTTTTAAAGATACTTTAAGTTGTATGTTTACAGGCCCTTTCTATTTTGAATTTACGGCTAAAGGAGTAGATAAAGCCAAAGCGATTCAAGAAGGAATTTTACCATTAGGGTTTACTTCAAAAGATATGATTGCTTTTGGTGATGGACATAATGATGCTTCATTATTAAAATTTGCTACTTTAGGAATTGCAATGGCTAATGCAGTTGATGATTTAAAAGCCATTGCTCAAGATGTGACTTTATCTAATGATGAAGATGGGATCGCTTATGCATTAAACAAACATTTAGGAATTGAAATTTAATGAAAGACTGTATTATTGTTTGTGGCTATCCAACAAATGAGGATGGGACGATTTCTTCTATTTTAAAATCTAGAATGGATAAAGCTATTAAAATTTATAGAGCGAATCCATGTAAGATGATTGTTAGTGGAGGAAGTGTTCATAATTCCTATTCAGAAGCTTTATGTATGAAAGATTATGCAATAAAACAAGGAGTAAAATCAGGAGATATTTTAATTGAAAATCAAGCGAAAAGTACCTACCATAATATGATGTACAGTAAAGAAATCATGGATAAAAATCATTTACAAACATGTTATGTAGTGACAAATAAATGGCATCAAGTTAAAGCTAATTACTATGCTGAAAAATTTAATTTGGATTATGAATCAGCAAGTGCAAATAAACCAGAAGACATGTCTTTTTTAGTTGCTATAGTATTACAAATTTATATGCCAATCAATATGTTTATTAATCGTTTAAAAGGATTTAGTTAGGAGATGATATTAAGTAATTAAAATTGTGGACGAATGTGTCTAAGTGTGATAAAATGCATTTATTAGATTTACTTATTTTTATAAGCTAAAAATACTGTTAATCGTTAAATTTATTAAAATAACTATGGAGTTACAAGCATTACATGCTCCTATCATTCAGTATTGTTTTATATGTATTTCTTTTTATTTGATTTGCATTAAAAAATATGAAAT
>URQL01000104.1 GCA_900550005.1 uncultured Erysipelotrichaceae bacterium | reverse complement strand
TGAACAAAATGCACAGGAACAAAATCCATGATCACCCCAATATCATTTTTATGGCATTCATTAATGAATTTCATTAATTGTTTTGGTTCCCCATAACGACTTGTCGCACTAAAATAACCGGTTGATTGATAGCCCCATGATCCATCAAATGGATGTTCAGATAAAGGCATCAATTCAATATGGGTATACCCCATTTCTTTTACATAAGGAATGATTTGATCAATCATTTCTTCATAATTAAAATATTCTCCATCTTCTTGATCTGTAAAATCTTTTTTCATTTTCCATGATCCAAAATGCATTTCATAAATATTTAATGGTTTTTGATAATGTTTATCTTGTTTTTTTAACCAACGTTTATCTGACCAACGAAAATGATCTAAACGATAAACACGACTTGCTGTACTTGGGCGAAGTTCACTATAAAAGGCATAAGGATCTGCTTTATAGAGTTTTTGTCCAACCGGACCATAAATAAGGTATTTATAACATTGTTTTTGTTTTACTCCCGGTACAAATAATGACCAAATTCCTCCATTACTTACTTTTGTCATTGGATGACTTGATTCATTCCACTTATTAAATTCACCAATTAAAAAGATATATTTGGCGTTAGGTGCATAAACATTAAAGCGAACTCCTTTTTGTCCATTTTCTTCTACTTCATGGGCTCCAAACAATTTATAAGCTTCTAAGCACTCTCCCTGATGAAATAAATGAACTAAAAAATCATCTAACATAAGGCTCCTCCTTTTTTATTATTTATTTTTAAAAAAGAAGAGACACAACTTTAAGATTTTCTCCAGTCATGTCTCTAATAATCATTAAGCTTCGTGAATCATTTCCATCATCGCTTTATGGAATACATCTGTTTTACTTGCAGCATCTTCTTGATTTTGACCTTTAATTGAGAAATAGAATTTACATTTTGGTTCTGTACCACTTGGACGTGCTGCAATCCAAGATCCATCTTCAAGATAGTATTTTAATACATTTGATTTTGGTAAATCGATTGTTGAAGTATGGTCACCTTGAGTTTTAACACTTGTTTGATAATCTTCAATTGAAACAACTTTGTAACCAGCGATTTGTGTTGGATTATCTTTTCTTAAATCTGCCATGATTTCTTTAATACGTGTAGCCCCTTCAACACCTGCTTTAGATAAAGCAATTTGTGTTTCTTTGAAAGTTCCATGTTTAGCATACAAATCATTTAAAACATCCACTAAATCTTTACCATGTTGTTTATAATAATTTCCCGCTTCAGCAGCTGTTAAAACAGCTTGGATTGCATCTTTATCACGAACAAAATCTTTAACTACACAACCATAGCTTTCTTCATAACCAAAGATAAATTGTTTTTCACCTGTTTTTTCGTATTTTCTAATCTTATCACCAATGAATTTAAATCCTGTTAATGTCTTTTCAACATCAACACCATAACTTCTAGCAACTAATTCTCCTAAGTCAGAAGTAACAATTGTATTATACATTACTGCATTATCAGGTAATGTTCCTTTTTCTTTTAATTGACTTAAAATATATTCTAGATAAACCGCAGCAGATTGGTTACCACTCATTAAAACATATTCACCATTATGTTTAGCTACAACTCCTAAACGGTCTCCATCAGGATCACAAATAACAACAACATCTGCATCCACTTCTTTTGCTTTTTTAATAGCAAGATCATAAGAAGATGGTACTTCTGGATTAGGTGATGCTGTATTTGAAAAATCTGGATCTGGTGCACATTGAGCTAATACTGGAATAATTTGGTATCCTAATCGTTTTAAACATTCACGAACAGGAATATTTGATGTTCCATGTTGAGGAGAGAAAACGATTTTGAAATCTTTTTTATCCATACCTGGATTAATTTCAATTCCCATAACTTCTTTATAATAAGCTTCATCCACTTCTTCACCAATATAAGTAATATATGGATAAGCAGTATCATCATCAACAACTTCAATATTAAGTTCATCTTCAACTTCATTTACGTATTTAACGACTTCATCTGCCCATTCAGGAATCAATTGACATCCTGTATCATCGTAAACTTTATAACCATTATATTCTTTTGGATTATGACTTGCTGTGATCATGATCCCTCCTGCACAGTTTAAATAACGTACAGCAAATGAGAGTTCAGGTGTTGGTCTTAAACTTTCAAAAATATAAGACTTAATTCCGTAACTTGCTAAAACTTTTGCAGATTCGTGAGCAAAACGATAAGACATATGACGATTATCGTATCCGATTGCTACACCTCTTTCTTTCCCGTTAGGTAAAGTTAAAATATATTTTGCAAAACCAACATTAGCTTTTCTGATTGTATAGATATTTAAACGATTTGTACCAGCTCCTAAAACGCCACGCATTCCCGCTGTACCAAATTCAAGATTTGTATAGAACGCATCTTCTTTTTCTGATTCGCTCATTTCCTTCAAACCTGCTTTTAGACTTTCATCAAGTCCTTCATAATTTAACCATTGATTATATTTATCTACATAACTCATTTTATAAACCCCCTGATACTTAATCTGTTATGTGTAGTTTTACAAGCTCTTCTTTTAGATGATCAACTGCTTCAACTTCATCTTGTCCTTCAGCAACAATTTCTAATTTAGCTTTAGTTGGAATACCTAAAGCCATTACTCCCATAATGGATTTTAAACTTGCTGATTTTGCTTCATAAATAAGTTTTATATCACTATCAAATCGGCTTGCTTCATTAACTAACATTGTTAATGGTTTTGCATGTAATCCCACTGGATCACTTACAATAAATTGATAATTTGTAGCCATTGTTATAACCCCCTGACATCATGACTTCATACTTCTATTATAGCGTACTTTAAGAAATATTCAATGAATTTCGAACTTTTTTTCAAGCGCTTACAAATATCGACAAAAAAAATCGTTGATTATTCAACGATCAAAGCTTCGCTCTTAACTTTTGAACCATCTGTTAAAGTAGCTAAATAATAAACAGTTGTAGTAGCTGGTTGAAAATAAATATCCAAAGTTTTAATTGCATTCATTTTAATTCCTTGTGCTTTTAAATCTTCTTTAACTTGTTTTTCAATATCACTTGTCACTGTATTTTTATTGTTATATTGGACTTCCATTTTTACTTTCATTTTCATTTCCTCCGCTTATTTCCGACTTCTTTTACATCATATCATATTTTTGCCCAGATTACAAAAGTGTTTTTAATAATATGCATGATCAACATTAACAACCGTATAATAATTCTCATTTAATGTCTTAACACATCGATCAATGTCTTGTTTTAACGAAATTTCATTAACTTCTTTTTCCATTGGAACAACAATATCAAAAAGAATATTTGTATGTGTTTTACCTTTAACAATACGAAAATCATGAATTGTATAATTTTCATCCATTTCTTGAATCAACGCTAAAACTTGTGCTTTTAATTGAATCACCTCTTCATTGGTTGAATCAATTGGATCTAAATGGATCGTCGCATGAATATGAAATTGTTTTAAAATCTCTCTTTCTGCTAAATCAATACGATCATGAATTTCTTCTAAATCATTATGACTATCCACTTCACAATGTAAAGTAACAAATGATCTACCTGGACCATAATCGTGAAGCATAAAATCATGAATGCCAATGATCCCATCAAAGGATAAAACAAGATTTTCAATTTGCTTTACCAATTCTTTGTCAGGTGCTTGTCCAAGTAAAGGACCAATCGTATCCTTAAAAACTTCAATCCCTGATTTTAAAACAAGCAAGGAAACAAGCAAACCGATCCACCCATCAACATTAAATTGACTAAAAGCACTAATAAGCATACTTACCAGAGCTGCAAAAGTCGACATCATATCATTATAACTATCTTGACTAGCTGCTTTTAAAGAGGTAGAGTCAATTTTTTCACCGATAGAAGCATTCATTCTTGCCATCATAAATTTCACCAGTATCGAAAGAATTAAAACGATCAAAGTAAACACACTAAAATCAACCATTTCTGGATGAATAATTTTAAGCACCGCTTCTTTTAAAGATTGAAAAGCAACAAGCACAATTAAAAAGGCAATGATCATCCCCGAAATGTATTCATAACGTCCATGACCATAAGGATGATCGACATCAGGATGTTTACGAGCTAATTTAAATCCAAATAAAGTCGCTAAATTACTTCCAACATCTGAAAAGTTATTTAAAGCATCCGCTTGAATCGAAATACTTTTAGCAAGCATTCCTACAAATAATTTACTTATAGCTAAAACAATATTACAAATAATTGAAATCGTACTTACAAAGGTTCCATAACGCTCTCTTACTTCTGGTAAATCTATTTTTTGATAATCTTTAATAAACTTACGAATTATAAAATTCATTTTATCCCTCTTTTTCTTAATTCATCTTAACTATTATACCTTTTTCATTCATTCAAATACAAGCAAAAAAGTTTAGTATAATTTATTTTTTATCACAAAAACAATTCCAGTTCATCCAATTTTTTTGAAAAACCTTTTTTCATGTATACGTTTTTTCCTTGTTCACTAGAATTAAGTCATAATCTTTTTATATTATTTTGTTTACTATACTTTAGGATTTACTTTAGCTGTTTGCACTTTTTCAAAAGGAATTTCAACACTAAAAGAAGATACCTCTTGCAATTTACTTTCAATTTTTAAAGAACCTTGTATTAATTCCGTAAAGCCTTTAACGACACTCATACCAAGACCTGTTCCTTCTATCTTAGAAGTATGACTGTCTTCTGCTCGAACGTATTCTTCGCAAATATGTTAAACAAATTCTTCACTCATCCCTATCCCATTATCTTTACAAATAAAACGGTAAAGTTGATCATTTACTTTTTCTAAACTAAGTTCGATCGTTCCGTGTTCATCTGTCTATTTAATCGCATTAGAAATAATATTGATCATAATTTAACTAAGACGATTCGAATCTCCTATGACATTTTCTTTTTCTAAAGCACATGTGATATAGATAATAAGGTTTTTCTTCTAGTTTTTCAATGACCTTTTCATCTCCTGATGTTGAAATATAGCTATTAACTAAAGCATCTACTTCTCCATTAATTAAAGCTTGCGTAAGTTTTTCTGGCGTATCATAATAAGTAATTTCATAACTGAACCTATTACTTTTTGCAAAATTTTCAAATCTTGAATTATAGGTATGTCTTTCTAATAGATTGATTTTTATTCCTTGATAAGTTGAATAATCACCAGATCCAATTTTCGTATTTCCTACTTAAGTTGTCATGCATGTTGTAGAAGTAATTGTAGGATGTTTAGAGAAAATATATTTTTCTTCTCTTTCACTTGTTTTTTTAGCAGCTGTATAAAGATCGATTTTACCTTCATCAAGTAATCGAATGCGTTCATTTGCAATTAAATCATGATCTATATAATTAAACGCCCCTTGAAAATAGTGAGATATATTTTCTAACATCTCATAGCCATAACCTGATATCTTCAATATTAAAACAATCATAAGCAAAAAAAGAAACTTAATAACTTGGAGTTGTATTGTTTTCTAAAACTTCTACATGAAATAAAGGAGAAATAAGAAGCAAACATGTAAGAATACTTAGTCCATATTTTCATATTATCGTTCTTTCTTTTTGACCTTTTGTATTATTTTATTGATATTTTTTTGTCAATTTTTCTATAATTTTATTTTTTGCTGATTAATAAATTATTATTGTAATAATAATTTAATATGTTATACTATTGTTAGAGAACGTAATCACTTTTATAACCTTACGCACTTTAATTTTAATGTATCAATTCAAATATCCTACTTTATATTAATTGCGTTCTCACAAAGAGTCGAAATGACTCTTTTTCTTGCTTTTTATAAAAAAATAATTATTATAGTGTTCATGGGGGAGAAAATTATGTTAGAAAATTTTAAAAAGAAATATGTAGCGGATAAATATTTTTATACAAAAGTAGCAAAAATATCCATTCCTATCGCTTTACAACAAATTTTAAATCAAAGTGCAAGCTTTGTAGATCCCATCATGGTATCAAGGATAGGAGCTGTTGCTGCCGTATCGGTAGCAACACAATTAGATACCCTTTGCAACACAGTCAGTTTTGGAGTCAATTCCGGTGCAAGTATGTACAGTGCTCAATTTTATGGTGCTAAAGATTCAGAGGGATTAAAAAAAGTTTTTGGCTTGCAATTGATTTTAAATACTTTAAATGCACTCATTTTTTTATCAATTGCTTTATTATTTGGTTAT
>URQL01000103.1 GCA_900550005.1 uncultured Erysipelotrichaceae bacterium | reverse complement strand
CGCCTGCTTTGCACGCAGGAGGTCAGGAGTTCGATCCTCCTAGGCTCCACCATTTATTTGCGTTGGATATCCAACTTTTTTTTTACATTAAAATAGGAGAAGAAGAATGAAAGCAAAATTAAAAAGAATGATTGGAACAAAAGAATTTTATAAAGCAGTAATGGTAATTGCTTTGCCTATTATGGCACAACAATTTGTAACTTCCTTTGTTAATTTAATTGACAACGTTATGATTGGAAGTGTGGGTTCGATTGCCTTAACAAGTGTTACTGTTGCTAATAAATTTTATTTGATTTATAACTCAACTCTCTTTGGGTTATGTGGTGCCTCATGTATTTTTATTGCTCAATATTATGGAGCAGATGATCATGAAAAGTGCCAAGAAGTGTTTATTAGCGGGCTTAATTTTTACTTTGTTAGTTCTATTTATTCCTACTCAAATTTTACAATTATTTTCTAAAACACCGATTATTGTTGAAACGGGGTTATCTTATTTAAAATACATTAAATACAGTTATTTACCATTCGCTTTATCTATGACAGTGATGACAGCTTTAAGAGCGGTTGGCATTAATCATCTTCAATTAAAAATTGGGATCGTAACTGTTTTTACCAATACTTTTTTAAACTATATCTTGATTTTTGGCCATTTTGGAATGCCATCTTTAGGTGTACAAGGGGCAGCAATGGCTACGTTGATTGCACGTTTAGTTGAACTTTTTATTTATTTAATTGTTTTATTTAGAAAGAAACATTATTTTATATTTAATTTAAAAGGAATGAGACATTTAAATTTTTCTCTTATGAAAAAGATGATGATCAAAGCAATTCCTTTAACTCTTAATGAAATCATGTTTTCACTTGGAAATGCCATGATTTTTAAAGCGTACATTCGTACAGATGAATTCTTGGTCGCAGCTATCTCGGTTGTTGATACAGTTTTAAATATTGCATTTATTGTTTTTAGTGGACTTTCTTCAGCTGTTTCTATTTTAATAGGAAACAAATTAGGGGCAAATCAATTAGAGGAAGCTCGAGAAAATTCATTAAAATTGATTGTTTTTGGTGCCTTTATTGGTGTTATGGCTGGTTTTTTACTTATTATGAGTTCACCGTTTATTCCCCATATTTATCATCTAGAACCGCAAATCAATACAACCATTACGACGATGTTATGTATTAAAGGATGTTTGATTCCAATATACGTAATTAATGTTTGTATTTTCTTTGTATTAAGAGCTGGTGGAGATGCTACAAGTACACTTATAATGGATTCTGGTTTTTTATGGGGTGCTAATGTACTTGTATCTACTGTTTTATCTTTAACGTTTTCTTTACCTTTGATTCGCTTATATTTAATTGTTGAATCACTTGACTTGATAAAAATGTTTGTTGCAACTTATTTTTATCGAAAAGGTAAGTGGGTTCGTAATATGACTGTTGAAGGCTAAAAGATAGATTTGAAAAATAGTTCATGATATAATGATTTTGTTTTAGTAGGGGGATGATTATGGCTAGAAAAAGAATACATGAACCTTTTTGGTTTTCAACATTACAAGCTTATGCTATTGCATTTTTTATGACTTACATTTTAGGTAATGTGTTGATGGTACTTGGCAATTTAACGACTTTAACTTGGCTTTATCAGTGGGGAAGTTTAATGACTGGTCTTGTTGGAGTTGCTATTGGGGCGGCTGTCTCTTATAAAATGCAATCAAGTTATTTAGGGATGATTTCTGCAATGATGGCAGGATGCATTGGAATGGGAAGTATTGTAAATACTTCTTTACAAGTAGCAAGTCCGTTAATAGCTTATTTTTGTGTATTATTAAGTGTTTTTTTAAGTCGCTTTCTTGATGAAAAGACACCTTTTGATATTATTTTATTACCTGTTCTAAGCGTTTTTTTAGCGGGGATCATTAAAGAGTTTATAAGTCCATATGTAACTTGGATTTTAAGTTATGTAGTGAGTGCATTTAATTATTTAGAAATGGTAAATCCTCTTGTGATGGGGATGGGAATTGCAATTTTAGCTGGAATTATTTATACGAGTCCACTTACACTTGTAGCGATTAGTTCTTTATTTCATCTTTCACCTCTTGGTTATGGTGCTTCTTTAGCTGGGGTAATGAGTTTTATGTTAGGACTTGGCATTATGTCATTGCAAGATAATGATATGGGGGATAGTTTAGCGGTGTTATTTGGTACAAGTATGCTTCAATTTACAAATCTTTTAAAACATCCGATTTTACTTATTCCACCTGTCATTTCGAGCTTGTTGTGTGGTATGTTATCGACTTCATTATTTCATATTCAGACAACATTTTATGGTGCTTTTATGGGAGGAACAGCACTTATCGGTTTAATGGAAACGGTTAATACAATGGGTATGAACTATTGGATTTTACCAGTTATTTGTGATGTTATATTACCGATTGTTTTTACGCTTTCAATTTATCAACTTTTTAAAAAAGCTGGGTATATACATAATGGAGATTTAAAAATCTATAAATAAAAACTGTTCTTAAATAAAAGACCTCATAAATGGATTTAACCAATTTATGAGGTCTAATAAAGGAACAGTTTTTTTATTATTCTACTGTAACGCTTTTAGCTAAGTTACGAGGTTTATCAACATCACAACCTTTGATACAAGCTGTATAGTAAGCAACAAGTTGTAATGGAATCGCAACAATGATAGATTGTAGTAATGGATGGATATTAGGTAAAATATAAGTTTCTTTAGCATTGTTGATTTCCATACCAGCAATTGTAAATAAGATAACATTTGCTCCTCGAGCGATTGTTTCTTGAATGTTACTGATAGTTTTAGCTGCAATATGAGGTTGACTAGCAACAGCGAATAAAACAGAACCAGGTTCAATTAAAGCAATTGGTCCATGTTTTAATTCACCAGCAATATAAGCATCAGCATGAACATAAGAAACTTCTTTTAGCTTTAAAGCACCTTCTAATACAGTTGCATAATCTAAACTTCTACCAATAAAATAGGCATCATGTGCATCTTTTAAATAAGAAGCATAAGAAGCAAATGTTTTTTCATCTTTTAAAATATTTTCAACTAGTTCAGGAAGTTTATTGAAATCTTGAATCAATTCATCGTAAAGATCTACTTTTTTATTTAAACGTTGAGATGCATACATAGCAAGTAGTGTTAAAACGACAAGTTGAGTTGTATAAGCTTTCGTTGAAGCTACAGCGATTTCTGGTCCAGCACATGTATAAATTGTATAATGCGCATCACGAGAAATTGTACTTCCTAAAACATTTGCAATAGCAATCGTTGTTGCATTGTATTGTTTTGCTAAACGTAAAGCAGCTAAAGTATCTGCTGTTTCTCCAGATTGAGATACGAATACACAAAGTGTATTTTCATCGATCGTTGGTTCATTATATCTAAATTCAGATGCAACTTGGCAAATCGTCGGAATCTTAGTTAAACGTTCTAAAATATTAGCTCCTGATAAACAAGCATGATAAGCAGTACCACAAGCAACAAAGTAAGCTTTATTGAATTTAGAAAAGTCGACTTCATCTAATTCATCTAATACAATAGAGTGATCATTGATTCTTCCACGTAATGTTTCTTTGATCACATGAGGTTGTTCGTGAATTTCTTTTAACATAAATGTATCATAGCCATCTTTTTTTGCAGCTTCACTATCATAAGGAATGACAGTGATTTCTTTTTGAATTGGTTGAAGTTCATGGTTATAAAATTCAACGTGATCATTTTTTAAAACAGCGATATCATAATCTTCTAAGAAATAAACATCTTTAGTATATTCTAATAAAGCAGGAATATCACTTGCTCCATAAGTTCCTTCATCACTTTGCCCAACGACTAATGGACTATCTTTTTTAGTAATGATAACTTGATCTGGCATATCTGTCGAAGTGATACATAAAGCATAGCTCCCTTCAAGTTGATTAGTGACTGTTTGTAAAGCTTTCAACATATCGCCATCATAATAATAATCTAATAAGTGAACGATGACTTCACTGTCCGTTTGAGAATGAAATTGATAACCTTTTTCAATTAAGAAAGCTTTTAATTCACGATAGTTTTCAATAATTCCATTATGAACAATTGAAATTGTATTTGCTTCATTAGTATGAGGATGGGAATTTAAATTAGATGGGACTCCATGAGTAGCCCAACGTGTGTGGCCGATTCCGACATGACCTGATAAATTATAATTTTTAAGTTCTTCTTTTAAGTCATTTAAACGACCTTTTGTTTTGATTGTTACTAATTTTCCTTGATCAAGAACAGTAACTCCAGCTGAGTCATATCCTCGATATTCTAATTTTTCTAGCCCTTGCATTAAAAAAGGAAGAGCCTGTTTTTTTGTACTAATTGCAGTAATCCCGCACATTATAAATAACCTCCAATATTTTGATTTGTTCAATTGGAGTATACCTATTGGATTTGTTTAATGATTTCTCATTTGTTTTGTCCTTTTTAAAGATAGTATACTTACCTCCTAACCATCCGCCGAATTTTCGATAAGTTAGGTCCTCGTCATCTTGATTATAAGATCTGGCGCTTTACTTCTTGCATTTTATCCAATTTGAACATACAATATTATACGTATTTTAAATATTTTGGCTACAAAAAAATTAAAATTATCATTTTTTGAAAATTTTCATAAAAATATGATAGTATAATGTAGTAGACATAAAAAAGGAGAATTGATATGGGAAAATATTTTGGTACAGACGGATTTAGAGGTGAAGCAAATGTCAATTTAACAGTTGAACATGCTTATAAAGTCGGAAGATATTTAGGATGGTACTACGGAAAAAATAAACGTGCAAAAATCGTAATTGGAAAAGATACACGTCGTTCTAGTTATATGTTTGAATATTCATTAGTAGCTGGCTTAACAGCAAGTGGTGCGGATGTTTATTTATTACATGTAACAACAACACCTTCTGTTTCTTATGTAGTAAGAAGTGAAGATTTTGATGCAGGTATTATGATTAGTGCATCTCACAATCCTTTCTATGATAATGGAATTAAAATCATTAACGCTAAAGGATCTAAACTAGAAGCTGATGTTGAGCAATTAATTGAAGATTATATTGATGGAAAATCAGAAGAAATTCCATTTGCGACAAAAGAAAACATTGGTCGTACAGTAGACTACTCAATGGGTAGAAACCGTTATATCGGTTATTTAATGACGATTCCAACACGTTCATTTAAAAATTTTAAAGTAGGTTTAGATTTAGCAAACGGAAGTGCAAGTGCAATTGCAAAATCTGTATTTGATGCTTTAGGAGCAAAAACTTATGTAATCAATAATGAACCTGATGGATTAAATATCAATACAAATTGTGGTTCAACACATATTGAAGTATTACAAAAGTATGTTAGAGATAATGGTTTAGATGTTGGTTTTGCCTATGATGGAGATGCCGATCGTTGTATCGCTGTTGATGAATTTGGACGTGTTGTTGATGGAGATTTAATCTTATATGTATGTGGAACTTATATGAAACAACATGGAGATTTAGTAAACAATACAATCGTAACAACAATTATGTCTAACTTAGGTTTATATAAAGCGTTAGATGAACAAGGAATTGCTTATGAAAAAACAGCAGTAGGAGATAAATATGTTTATGAAAACATGGTAAAAAATGGGCACTGTATTGGTGGTGAACAATCAGGACATATTATCTTCTCAAAACACGCTACAACAGGTGATGGTATTTTAACATCATTAAAAATTATGGAAACCATTGTTGAAAGTAAAAAGACATTAGCACAATTAACAGAACCAGTAACAATCTATCCACAATTATTAAAGAATGTTAAAGTAAGAAGTAAACAAGAAGCAAGAGAAGATGAAGACGTACAAGCAATCGTTGATCAAGTAACAAATGAACTTGGAGATGAAGGACGTATCTTACTTAGAGAAAGTGGAACAGAACCTGTCATTCGTGTTATGGTAGAAGCAAGTAGTGATGAAATTTGTTCTAAATATGTAAATCAAGTTATTGATGTTATTAAATCAAAAGGACATGTAATCGACTAAAGTTTAAGGCCTTAAAAAGGCTTTAAACTTTTTTTATATTTTTTTCAAAAAACACTTGCCAAAATAAAAATCCTATGCTATTATATATGAGCACTGACGAAGTGGTGCTAAAAAATGAAATGCTTGAATAGCTCAGTTGGTAGAGCAATCGGCTGTTAACCGATCGGTCGTAGGTTCGAGTCCTACTTCAAGCGCCAGTGGCCTGTTGGAGAAACGGTTAACTCACATGCCTTTCACGCATGCATTCACGGGT
>URQL01000102.1 GCA_900550005.1 uncultured Erysipelotrichaceae bacterium | reverse complement strand
CAATATTAGACTTAGTCTTTGTTATTGTGTTTAAATTAGGGGTTGCAGGAGTTGCTTTAGCGACAATTACTGCCCAAGCTTTATCGGCTATTCTTGTTTTATATTTGCTTGTTAAATCTAAAGAAGCTTATCGTTTAGTTCTTAAAGACATTAAACTTCACAAATCTTTATTTACAAAGATGTTACAAATTGGTTTACCTGCTGGTTTACAACAATCTATCACAGCCTTTTCAAACATTTTTGTTCAAGGGTATGTCAATGTGTTTGGATCTTCTGTTATGGCAGGGTGGTCATCCTATGTTAAAATTGATCAATTCGTTTTACTTCCAGTACAAAGTATCGCTTTAGCTTCAACTACCTTTGTAGGACAAAACTTAGGAGCTAAACAAATTGATCGTGCTAAACAAGGAGTAAGTACATCTTTAAAATTATCTGTTGGTGTAACCATTGTTTTATCTATTCTACTTAATGTGGTTGGGGTCAATCTTCTTGGTGTATTTTCACATGAAGCGGACGTTATTGCTGCAGGAAAAATTTTCTTACGTATTTTCTCACCATTCTATTTTGTTATTTGTTTCAACCAGATTTATGCTGGAGCAATGCGTGGGGCAGGAGATTCCAATGCACCTATGGTAATCATGTTATTTAGTTTTGTTGTGTTTAGACAAATTTCACTTTATATTGGAACAAAATTCTTCCCATCAGTGCATTTCGTTGCCTTTAGTTACCCAATGGGATGGATGTTATGCAGTATTCTTTTAACTATTTATTATTATTCAAATCGTTGGATGCGTAAAATTGATAGTGTAGTAGGAGGTAATAATTAATGTATCGTGTAGAAAAAATCAATGATTATGCTTATCATATTGAAGATCAAATTGATAATCCTTCAAGTATGTATTGTTTAATTGGTTCTCAAAAAGTGTTATGGATCGATGCTTCTAATAAACATGAAGAAGATGAAGTAGAACTTCAAGCCATTATTGATAAGCTTTCTCAAGGAAAAGAATGTATCTTTGCAATCACACATAACCACTTCGATCATACTGGAGAAATTAATCTATTCAAAGGACATACTGTTTACTTCCCAGCTAATGATATCGATGATGATTTTAGTTGGTGTACACCTATTGAAGATGGACAAATAATCGATTTAGGTGATTTAAAAGTAGAAGCCGTAGAAGTACCAGGACATACAAAAGGATCTATGGTTTATATTGAACCTGTCCATCAATTTGTGGTTACAGGAGATGCCATTGGTTCAAGTTATGTTTGGCTATTTTTCATGGATAATATTTTAGAAAACTATAAAAAAGGAATTCATCATTTATATGATCGTATTCATGATTATGATGAACCGATCTTCTTATGTGGACATCGTCATCAACAATATCCAAGTCCAACACGTGATCCTCTTTCACCAGTTAATGATCCAATGACGATGCAATATCTATTAGATATGATCGAACTTGTACGACGTATTGAAAATAAGACAGCACTTACTCGTCCTTACCCAATGCCTCGTTTTAAAGAACCTTGTTGTGTCTATAGTTTTGATGGTTCTAAGTGTGAAATCGATTCTTTTGAAAGTTTAATGAAATAATGTAAAAACAAAGCTTAACTGCTTTGTTTTTTTTTCTTAACTATATTTATTAATATTCTAAAAATAGCTAGACAACGGTTTCTAAATTTACTATAATGGAGTAAAGAAGGAGGGATTTATATGGATTTATTGAATTCTGGAAAATTTATTCCCACACAATTTACGATTTATCATCATCAGTATGAAAAGACTTATCCTACTTTACCATTATTACTCGCTTCATTTGAAGAAGATTCTATTTCAATTGGTCAATTAAATGCTTTTGGTAAAGTAAAAAAAGATCAATTACAATTTCCTTTAGATGAGGTTGAAAGCATCATAGTGGATTGTCAAAAAGCATTTAATGGTGGACTAAAGTCCTCTACAGCGATAGCTCATTTCGAATTTTTATTAGCTGTTACAATTTGCCTTAAAAATAAAGAGAAGTATCACTTGATTAATTCTTCAATGATCCTTATTCATGATTTAGATAGGTATTGTAAAGAACATCTCATTACTCTAAATGATCCTCATCATTTAGTTACCTTACTTGAAAATGTTAAAACAAATTTAGATGCTTATGGTATTCTTCAACCTTTATCTGACCAATTCTCAATGTTTTTTAGTAAATAATATCTTAACCACAAAGACTTAAAAACTTTGTGGTATTTTTTTATTATTTTTATTATAAATTATATTGTATTTATAGGTGGCTAGTGTATAATAAAGATAGAAACAAAATTAGTGCTAAATTAAAAAAATTAACAAAATGAGAATATTTTTTCATGTATCGGTTTTAATAACGGGGATATAAAAATAATAAAGAAAAAGGTGATACTATGAAGAAAATATTCAATATGAAACGTATTATTCAATTATTATTAGTATTAGGTATTGTTGTTCAATCGTTATTGTTCATTGAAAATGTAAAAAAGCAAAATGTGAATCATTGGTATCATTTATTTGATGAAAATAGTGTAACGGTTTCTATCACAGAAGATAATGATGTTCTTTATCAAAATATTCAATATTTAAGTGAAAAGTACAATGTGAATTTTATTAAAGATTTTACTTTATGGGATGAAAGTGGAAATTATAGGCTTGTTAAAGGGGTGTATTTGAATCATGAATTGAATCCTAATTTAACAGTCACAGATAGAAAGTTATTACCTACAGATAATGAAACGTTAAGTTATTTAGGTAGCAATCAAGAAGAAAATAATAATCAAATAGGTACAATACATTTATCATTAAATGATCCTCAAGTAGAAATACGAACATTATTTAGTTTAAAAGAAGAGAATCAATTATTATCAGGGACTTATCAAGTTCAGCTTGGTTCTGTTAGTTCAATAGATGAATTTTTAAACGAATGTAGTGAATTATTTCATATTTCTAGAGATCAACTTGTTACTCAAGCAACGTATTTAAATGTAGGGTCTTCATTTTCATATTTAAAAGTTGTATTAGCTGTTATTTTAGTTGTGATTTGTTTACTCATGGTTTATTACTTTATATCCAATATGAAAACAATCGCTATATTAAAACTTAATGGCTATGATGATTATAAAATTTATTTTAAATTTAGTTATGAATTTTTAGTGGTAGAAATACTAGCAAGTATTGTTAGTCTAATTTATCTAATGGTAAGTCATGGTAATGTTGGTTTTAATGTCTTACTTAGCTTATTAGTTAGTCATGTGATCTTTATTGTTTTAACTCTACTTAGTAGTTGTATCTTCTTTATCTTTATTCGTTCAATGTCTTTAATTGAATGGTTAAAAGGACAACTCTATTCAAAGTTACTTGTACGTTTTAATACTATTTTTAAAGGTTTATTACTGATCGTTATGAGTGTGATTTTAAGTTTTTCTCTAGTTAATTTAAATGAATCAATTCAAATTCAAAAGAGAAGAAAAGCATGGAGTAGTTATGAAGATTATGCTTTATTAGATTATTTTGATTTAAGAGATATTCAAAGAGAAGCACATCAAGAAGATTTATTAGGATTTTATAAATTAATGAATGAAGATTATCAAGCCTTTTATGTGAGCCTAAATGATCAAGTGTTAAAAGTGAATGTGAATTATTTAAAAACATTGGGGTTAAGTAATGATGATATCGATGAGAATATGACCCAACCTATCTATTATGTGCCTAATTCTTTAAAAGCAAGTTATGGTATACAAGAAAATACTTTAGTTTATTATTATAATCAATCTAATGAAATTTTTACTTTTGATCCAAATACTCCTTATGTAAAAGAACCAATTATTCAAGTATTAACAGAAAGTAATATGGATGAACTAGATTTATTAAATTTAACTTATACAGGAATTGGTTCTCCTTTAAAAGTATCTACACAAAAAATAGCTTTAGATAAAATTAATCAATACGCTAAAAATTATTTAAATGATGATTTAGGTATACCAACTTATCATACAATAAGACAAGTCTTTATGGATGGAGATATTCAAAATCAAAACTTATTTAAAACGTCTATGATTATTTTAATATTAAGTAGCTTTGTATATTTACTTATTACGATTCAATCGATATTGATTTATGAACAAGTGCATATTAAACAAATTATGATCAAGAAAATACATGGTTATGATTTTAAAAAGATTTATCAACCGTATATCTTTACAACGATTAAGATCAATATCCTTATTATCCTTATCTTTATAGGAACATCTTATTTCTTTATGAATTCTATGGCAAATAATCTTTATATAGAAACAGCTATAAATTATAAACTCTTCTTATTTGCTTTCCTTTTACCAATCTTAGATGCCTTAATTAGTTATTTTGTTATTAAAAATGTAGAAAGTAAACAAGTGATGAACTTTATTAAAGGAGAAGGCTATGGAAATCATTAATATTAAAAATTTAAACAAGGCATATGGTAAACACCAATTATTTCAAAATTTTAATTTAACTATACAATCAGGTGAATTTGTATTATTAAAAGGTAAATCAGGATGTGGTAAAAGTACATTATTAAATATGATTGGTTTATTAGAAAAGATGGATCAAGGGGAATATACTCTATTTGATCAAGAGAATATTCAACCTAATACTAAAGAAAGTAAATTGTTACTAAGAAATAAGATCAGTTTTATCTTTCAAAACTTTGCATTGATAGATGATGATACAGTAGAAAATAATTTACTCATTGCTTTAGAATACACTTCTTTATCAAAACAAGAAAAACAAACAAAAATAGAAGAAGTATTAAAACAAGTCCAATTAGAAGGTATGAATAAACAAAAAATTTATACTTTATCAGGAGGACAACAACAAAGAGTTGCTTTAGCACGTTGTTTATTGAAACCAAGTGAACTTGTTTTAGCAGATGAACCTACTGCAGCACTTGATCAAGAAAACAAACAAATCGTTTTAGATTTACTTTGTACACTTCAAAAACTTGGTAAAACAGTGATCGTTGCTAGTCATGATGATATTTTTGATAGTTATTGTTCTAGAATAATTGAATTGTAGAAATTGGGTGATTATATGAGAAAAATAATAATATTACTCTCTTTATTACTACTTACTGGATGTACTAAAAGTAATGAACAAATGGAATATATCTTCTTTAAATCCAGCGCTGATAGAGGAACTGTTAACCGAGCATTTAATTTGACTTATAATGAGTGGATCAGTGATGAAACAATAGAGAAAATAAAAAAAGATCCTGAAATCGAAGTAGATGCTGCTTATATGTTTATAAAATATTATGAACCAAATGGAATAGATGTAGATGAAATTTTAGGATGGCCTTTAGATTGGCATTTGATATTAAATGGTATAGAAATAAAAAATAAAGATACAGGACTTTATCCTTGTACAGAACAAGCAGATTGTGTTGGACAATATGACTATTTTGGCATAGCTCCTTTCAAAAATATGGAAGAATTAAAAAATAGATGTGTTAAAAAATATACTGGTGAAGTTAAAGAAGGATGTATTCCTATATACGTAGGTGAAAAGTACACTTTCTTTACGGAAGATATAGCAAATTTTGAAGAAAATTATAATGATGAACTTTTAATTCAAACACCTGTGATGACGCCAATAGGTATGCATGATGGTATTTATGACATGAAAGTTATTTCTCTTACGTTTCAAGTAGTAGGATTTTACGATACCCCGGGTTGTATTTATCAATATATTTCTTTAGAGGATATGAACCGTATAGTAAAAGAAAATGCAGAAAGTGAAATTAAACCAATGGATTATATTATTACCACCAATGAGAAGAAAGTAAAGAAAATTCAAAAGATGGAAGATGATTTATATTTATATCCTAGATGGACGAATCAATTAGATCCATTTGGAAATACAATTGGTTTAATAGATGAAAATACTTGAAATTAGGTGATTCTATGAAAAAAATAATAATATTACTTTCATTATTATTACTTACTGGATGTGCAAAAAGTAATGAACAAATGGAATATATCTTCTTTAAATCAAGTGCTAATAGAGGAACAGTTAATCGAGCTTATGATTTAACTCATAATGAGTGGATCAGTGAAGATACGATAGAAAAGTTAAAACAAGATCCTGAAATTGAAGTAGATGATGCATATATGTTTCCTATTTATTATCGACCAAATGGAATTAATGTGGATGATGTATTTGAGAAACCTTTAGATTGGCATTTGATTTTGAATGGTGTAGAAATAAAAAATAAAGATACTGGACTTTATCCTTGTACAGAACAAGCAGATTGTGTTGGACAATATGACTATTTTG
>URQL01000101.1 GCA_900550005.1 uncultured Erysipelotrichaceae bacterium | reverse complement strand
CGTGGACCCTCTGATTAAGAGTCAGATGCTCTACCAACTGAGCTACGGAGAGATACCTTTGATATAATACTACATTTCATTAAAAAAATCAATATATTTTGATGAATATTCTACAATGCTTAAAAGAAATATGATAAAATAAAGATAACTGAGGTGAAACTATGAATACATTAAAAGCTTTTGATCAATATAAGATGGTTATCATGACCTTAGACGATTTAGTCTTTAATTTAAACCAATTACGTTATGATTTCTTACAATTACTTTATCCTAAAACTTATAGCATCATTACCTATCAAGAATACACACGCCATTTAGGTACAATTGATTCTATGTATAGTTTTATGGAAGATAGCATTAAAAATTCAATTAACGAACGTATTGAACATGCTTTATATAATACTAAGAATTTGCATAATATTACATTAAAAGAAAGTGCTGACGCTTTGCTTAATTATATTAAAAGCAAAGGAATCAAAGTAATCTTACTTACAACACATGATCAACTTAAAGCAAAACAACTTTTAGCCTATCGTCATATATTAGAAGATGTTGATCAAGTGATCAGTCTATCTGAAACATGTGCTAAAGAACCAAGTATTAAGCTATTCCATGCTCTAAGTGATTTTTATCATATTGATTTACAAGATACTTTACTCATTACTTCACTTACTTCTTTACTTAGTTGTGTAGAATACTCCACAATTAGTTCTTTATTTGTTCCTGATAATAAAAATTCATACTTTGATCCAAAACTTTCAGTTTCATCAATGAACACATTATTTGATGTTTTACAATATGCTTTATTTGGTAAATATACATCTACAGATATGTATAAAGAATTTCTTGGTTATGATGAAAACATGAACGAAACACAACGTCATAATCGTTATTCTTATTTAAAAATGAAATATGAAAATAATCCTGAAATCTTACCTATTGTTGATGAAATCTTTTTATCAAACGATTCTTTAAGCAGTGATAAAACTCAGGCTTTTCAAAATATTTTCAAAAATGTTGATCAGCACTTTGAAGAGTTAGAAAAACAAGAACCGCAAGAAGAATTCCCAACATTTCAAGAATTAACAAAAGAGAACCAAGAAGAACCTATTATTGAAGAAGAAATTCCTGAAATCATTGAAGAAAAGCAAGAAGAACCCGTTCAAGAAGAAATTACAGTAGAACCTACCTTAGAAAAAACAAATGAAAATGAAGAACCAATCCTATTTGATACCACTTCAGAGTTTACCCTTGATCATTTAGAACAAACAAAAGAATTAGAAAAAATAGATGAACCTGTCACTATTCAAAGTGATAAGCAAATCAGTGAAATCTTTGATGCTATTGAAGATTCAAAACCCAAATATGAAACGAATATCGATTTAGAAGAACCAATTGAACCCCAAAAAGAAAAAAAATCGTTGTTCTTTTTAGAAGTTCTTTTAAGTGCCATTCTTAATTTTTTGGTATCAATGATCGTCATTGCTGTAGGTGCACTCATTTATCTTTGCCTTTATGACGTAGTTAAACCTTATTGGTTTTTAAAAACCGTCTTTGATATGATCTTTATGGGTTATGTACGCATTTGCATTTACATTTATCAATTCCTTGTTCCTTATTTACCTTTAACTCTATTAAAACAAGTAAGTACTTCATTTATTGTCTTTTGTATTATGATCCTTATTTGTTTTATAATTATTTGTATTTATCAAATCATTCATTACTTTATCAATAAAAATGATCCATGGAATTAAAAAAGTCCTGTAAGTTATGCTTACAGGATTTTTTTATAAACATTCTTTTAAGATTTCAAATATTTCATCACGTTCAAATTGTTTTGCACAACCTTTAGAAATATTACCTGTATCAGCAACTGCTCTAAGAATAGTTTCATCTGCAATATTCATTTGAGTAAGTGATGTTGGAAGTCCCATTTCTTTAATAAAATTAGCTAAAGCTTCAATACCTTCTAAAGCCACTTCTTCTTTTGTTTTATTGGTATCATCCACTTTCCATACTTCTTTAGCAAGACGTGCAAATTGATCTCATCCTTCTTTAACCATATAACGATAAAGTACTGGATGAATAACGGCTAACCCTTGATCATGGTTACAATCCGTATAAGCACCTAATCGATGTTCAATTTGGTGCGCTTGAAAATCTGTGACTTTACCTATTTTTAAAATACCATTTTCATCCATCGAAGATGCCCACATCAATTCACTTCTTGCTTCAAAATCTTGTTCATTCACTTTTAATTTACGCATATTTTTAATCACAACACGCATTACGGATTCATCGATTTGATCTGATAAATTCGGTACTCTTGGACTACCTAGATAAGTTTCATAGCAGTGGCTTAATGTATCAAATGCTCCAGAAATCACTTGTGTCATTGGTAACGTTTTTGTATAGTAGGGATCTAAAAATGCAAAAGACGCAACTAAGCCTAACATACCCCCTTCCCATTGTTTATCTTCATGAGTGGTCACTTAATCCTTCGTCTTTATAGAATTGAGACAATTTTTTATAAGTTTTTCTTACTGGATCTGATCCATAATATTCATTATTTATTCCTACTACAAGATAAAAAGGCACTTTATTTTGCACAACACTTTGATAATCATCATTCCATGATGTACTTGCATGTAAATAAACCGTAAATAAATTTGCTCTTTTGCTCATTACCAAAGACATTGTTTCACCGCCACTAAAGTAACCTTCACCATAAACTTTATTTTTATCAATGTTATAATGATTTAAAAAATATTCAACAAGTTCAATAGTTTGATTTGCTGAAGTTTCACCCCAATCGTTTAATTGAAAAGCAACAATAATCATCTTAGCATTGTATTTTTGTGCTTTGAAACCAAACTCTTCAGTTTTAGCATTTTGCCCCACACCTTGAAAATGCAATCCTTGATACCCTGGTAAAGTAAAGTGCATAAGGTAAAGACCCATCCTATTCTTCAAGAATATAAAACATTATCTAAAATAAATCTTCGATAGTTTTCTGTTCCAACAGTGACATTTTCTTGCAAGCTTACTGTACCATTATTTATCTGAACAGTTTTAGTTTACTAAATGACATCACTTGAATAATCAGGATCAAAACAATAAGACCAATAAATAATCATACTTTTTTCATTTAAAAATAAAACACCCACCATCCTTTCTAAGAAAAGGTTACACCCGTGAGTAACGCCTATGTTAATAAGAGAATAAAAAACTTTCAAACAGTTGAACTGTCAGAAAGTTTTTTTAAAATTATTTAATGTTTTGTTCAAATTCATCGAGCCAAGGAGCATAATAAGATTCAATCATTCCTTCATCACAAGCTTTAGCTAATGTTTTATCAATTGGACATTTTGCTAAAACGGGTACCCCGATTTTTTTAGCAACTTCATCTACATGACTTTCTCCAAAAACTTCAATACGTTTATGACAATCTGGACATTCTAAGTAGCTCATATTTTCTACTAAACCAAGGATTGGAATATTCATTTGTTTAGCCATATTGACTGCTTTTTGTACGATCATGCCTACTAATTCTTGAGGAGAAGTCACAATCACAATTCCATCAATAGGTAAAGATTGGAAAATCGTTAAAGGGACATCTCCTGTTCCCGGAGGCATATCAACAAACATATAATCAATATCTCCCCAATAAACATCTTGCCAGAATTGTTTGATCATTCCAGCTAAAACAGGTCCTCGCCAAATGACTGGATCTTCACTACTTTTAAGCAAGAAATTCGTTGACATTAACTTCATATTTAAAGAAGTCGTTGCGGGAATGATTTCCTTTCCATCTTTTGAATAAAGTGTCGCATTTTCTAAACCAAACATATAAGGTAAAGAAGGTCCTGTAATATCGCCATCTAATAAAGCCACTTTATACCCTTGTCTTGCTTTTAATACAGAAAGTAAACTGGTAACAGAAGATTTTCCTACTCCACCTTTACCACTTACGATTCCAATGACTTTTTTGATTTTAGAATTGGCATTAGCTGGAACTAAGAAATCTTTTTTATCACATGTTTGTTCACAGCTACCGCATTGATGATTACAATTTTCACTCATTTTATTCACCTTACTTAATACAAGCAAATGCTTGTTTTAAATCATTAATAATATCACTTGCATCTTCTAAACCAATAGAAATACGTAATGTTTCTTGTTTAACACTAGCAGCTAAACGTTCTTCTTCACTCATTTGAGCATGAGTTGTACTTGCTGGATGAGTTAATAATGTTCTTGAATCTGCAAAGTTTGTAACGTGAATGATTAATTTAATATTATTGATAACCGTTTTTCCTCCATCGATTCCACCTTTTACACCAAATGTATAAAGTCCACCACAGCCATTAGGGAAATATTTTTTTGCTAATTCATAATCTGGATGACTAGGAAGTTCAGGATAACTTACCCAAGCAACATCTTCACATTCTGATAAGAAACGTGCGACTTCCCTTGAATTTTTAACGTGTTGTTTCATTCTTAAAGATAATGTTTCTAATCCTAACATGGTCATATAAGCGTTAAATGGTGACATACAAGCACCTAGATCTCTCAATGTTTTTGCGACCATCTTAGTACATAAAGCTTGCTTGCCTAAATCTGCATAAACGATATCATGATAAGCTTTATCAGGTGAAGTAAATAATGGATAACGAGGATTGTGCCAATCAAATTTACCACTATCCACAACAACACCACCCATCACATTTCCATGTCCTGCTAAATATTTTGTTGTTGAATAGACAACAATATCGGCACCATGTTCAATTGGTCTAAATAAATAAGGTGTTGGTGTCGTATTATCTACCACAAAAACAATGCCATATTTTTTAGCGATACGACTTACTTCATCAAAGTCAATGATATCTGCATTAGGATTTCCTACCGATTCAACAAAAATCATTTTTGTTTTATCCGTAATCATTGCTTCCATTTCATCTAATTTTTTAGGATCAAAGAAATGAGCTACGAATCCCATTCCAGCCATCGTTCCTGATAAAGAACCGATTGTTCCTCCATATAAGTTATTGGCAGCTAAGATTTCATCTCCACTTTCCATAATGGTCATAATGGTTCCCATTACCGCAGCAGTACCTGAAGCATAAGCCACAGCTCCAACACCACCATCTAAAGCAGCCATTCTTTCTTGTAAAGCATTAACAGTTGGATTAGATAATCTTGAATAGAAATAACCCCCTTCTTCTAAAGCAAAAATACGTGCAGCTTGATCTGCGTCTTCAAAAGTAAATGCATTAGATAAATATAAAGGTAATCCTGTTGCATTTGTAGCTGGATCAATATGTTGACCCGCATGAATTTGTAATGTTTCAAATTTATATTTTTCCATATTATTGTATCCTTTCTATTTATAATGTTGTTTAAAATAATAAAGCGCCCCTAATAAATTAGCATCATTGTAAAACTTACATGGCTTCACATTTGGTTTGATCAATTGTTTGTTTTGTTGATCAATTTGATCAAGTGCTTTTTGAATCATTGTCATTAATAGAGGTTGTTGACTAATACCCCCACCTATACAAATCACTTCTGGATCATAAACATAGCACAAGTTATAAAGTTGTACAGCGATATCATAGCTAAATTGTTCTAAAACATCTTTAGCTGTTTTATTTCCTTGATGGATCAAATCAAATAATTCAAAACCATTGATTTGATCGATTTGTAATGCTCTTGCAGCTTTTTGACATAGAGCTTTTGTTGAACAAAGATCGGACCAAGTGATGAGTTTCTTTTCATCCTTATCGTAATCAACGATCATGGTTGAAATTTCACCAGCAAAACGGTGTTTTCCATGATGGATCTTACCTTCTTTAATAATAGCACTACCAATCCCTGTTCCAATCACGATCACAATGGCATCTTGACATCCTTTTGCATTTCCTTGCCACACTTCACAAAGTCCTGCACATTTGCCATCATTTTCAAGACTCACTGGCACATGATCACATTCTTTAGAAATAAGTGATGATAAATCGGTTTGATTTAAATAAGGATAAGCCGTAACCACTTCAACTCTACCTAAATTTGCATCAACAACTCCAGGAAAAGCCATTGCAATTCCTTCAATTGTGTCTGTCGATTGACTATATAAAGATTTGATTTTATCTAAAAATAAATCTAAGCTTGTTAAAGATGTGGTTGTAAATTTATCTTTACTTTTGATTTGTCCTTGATCATCCATATAAGCATACTTGATCTCTGTTCCACCAATATCAAGAACTAAGTACATCAGTTTTGCACCGTTACTAAAAACTTATAAAAAGTTATAAACTTTTATGTTTCATTCCTACTTCATCGAGTATGCTTTCATACTGCCGAAACAGATACTACTTGCAA
>URQL01000100.1 GCA_900550005.1 uncultured Erysipelotrichaceae bacterium | reverse complement strand
TCACTTTTTGCAACTAAAAAAGACAGTACGAGACTGTCTTAATCAATCGATAAATCTTCTCCATTAGAAGCAATGACTTTTTTATACCAATTAAATGATTTCTTTTCTTCTCTTGAGTAATCTCCTGATCCGTCATCAAATTTATTAACATAAATAAATCCATAACGTTTTGCCATTTCTCCAGTTGAAGCTGAAACTAAATCAATACATCCCCAAGGTGTATAACCGATTAAATCAACACCATCTTGTTCAATCGCATCTTTCATACATTGAATATGATCAGCTAAATATTGAATACGATAATCATCATTGATTGAACCATCTGCTTCTTTTTTGTCATGTGCACCAAGTCCATTTTCAACGATCATTAATGGCTTTTGATAACGATCATATAACCAATCTAAAGCAATACGAAGTCCTGTTGGATCGATTTGCCATCCCCAATCACTTGCATCTAAGTATGGATTTTTAATTCCTGTAAGTATATTTCCTTCAGCTATTTCATTTACTTTAGGATCTGCACTTTCTACACTACTCATATAATAAGAGAATGCTACATAGTCAACTGTACCTTCTTTTAAGATTTCATCATCATCTGCTTCTTTTTCTAAAGTAATGCCTTTATTACGATATTCAGCTAATTTATAGGCTGGGTAGTATCCACGGCATTGCACATCACCAAAGAAATAAGTTCCATTCATTTTTTGCCATGCTTTTAATACATCTTGAGGATGACAAGAATATGGATAAGTTGGACCATACCCTAACATACATCCAATTTGATATTCAGGATTAATTTTATGTCCTAAAATAACAGCTTTAGCACTAGCTACTAATTGATTGTAAGCTGCTTGAGCTAAGACTTGAGGATCTTTGCTAGCTACACCACCAGCCATCCAACCGCCAAAGTTAATACAGTTGATTTCATTAAATGTCATCCAATATTTCACTTTACCATTATAACGATTAAAAATCGTTTCACAATAACGAACAAAACAATCAATGGTTCTGCGATCTGCCCATGAATTCCATTTATTTGTAAGTCCTAGTGGTGTTTCATAGTGAGAAATTGTCACAATTGGTTCAATACCATATTTTAATAATTCATCAAAAACATCATCATAGAATTTTAATCCTTCTTCATTCGGTGTTTCATCATATCCGTTTGGATAAATTCTAGGCCAACTAATTGACATTCTAAAACAGTTAAATCCCATTTTCGCAAATAAAGCAATATCTTCTTTATAATGATGATAGAAATCAATACCATCATGGTTAGGATAGAAATACCCTTCTTGTGGTTCAAAAACCGTTCCTTCAGGTACATCACCTAGAGTAAACATTGGTTCTGCTTTTTTTGTACCATCTGGTAATGTATAAGTGACAAGTCTAGGTGTTTTATGTGTTCCATTTGTAACAACATCATCACTCGAAAGACCTTTTCCACCTTCTAACCATCCACCTTCAAATTGATTAGCAGCAGTAGCACCACCCCATAAAAATCCTTTTGGAAAACTCATTATTTATTCCTCCTTTTAATTCTTTATAAGTAATTATACCGCTTACTTTTAATAAAAGAAAGCGATTTAATCATTTATTTGACTATTGTTGTGCTTTCTTTTATAATAAACAAAAAAAGGGGGACATAACAGTGATAAAACTAATTGTTTGCGATTTAGACGGAACTTTACTTAACAAATACCAGCAACTATCTAAAAAAAGTGTTGAAGTTATGCATTGCTTAAATAACCATGGTATTGAATTTATGATGGCAACCGGTAGAGATTATAATATGGTTATTGAATATTTAGAAGAAAACAATTTAAAATGTGATTTAATTTTAAATAATGGTGCTCAATATATGTCAAGTGATCATCAAGATAATCGCTACTTTCCAATGGATGAAGCAACAACTAGAGAAGTTGTGAAAATCTTATTGGATCATGATTTCCATCTTTCAATGCATACAACAAAAGGTAAATATTATTTTGAACCAACTGAAGATTATTTCAATCACCACTATGAACGTATCAAAGTCATGTTTGGTGATGAAGATCCTTCATTATACAATGCTGCTTTTTATCGTAAAGATGGTTATTTAAGAAATTCTAAACACATTGATTCCTTAGATGAACTATTTCAAGATGGGGCTCAATTATTAAAAATCGATGCCGATTGTGACAATGAAGAATCTGGATTAGCTGCCTTAGAAGCATTAAAGAAAACCAATAAAATTTTACTTTCCACATCTTATGCTCAGTATATCGAAGTATGTTCAAATCAAAGTCACAAAGGGGGCTTACTTCAAACGATTTGTAAAGAAAAAGGATATCAATATGATGAAGTGTGTGTCTTTGGTGATAGCACGAATGATATCCAAATGTTAGAATTATTTGAAAATAGCTTTGTTCCTTGTAATGGTCATGAACTCGCTAAACAAGTAGGTAAATACATTATTGGTAATAACAATGAAGATGGTGTAGCCATTGCGATTGAAAAAATTATCAAAGAAAAAAACGGTATCGATTTATAGTCGATACCGTTTTTACTATTTTTCAAATGTTTTAGCCACTTCTTGTAAAGATTCAATGATTGAAATCTATTGTGAGGACATACCCCTTCACATTGACACAACTAATACATTCACTTGCTTTACCATGATCTTTCGTATGTACACCCTAGTAGTAATCACTGTTCCAATCGTTAAATTGTTTTTTAGCGTTATAGCAAGCAAATGTATGTGATCTGGCATGACTTCCATTGCAATAACTTTCATTTCTAACGTTTCGAGGGTCTGTTTTAAATAATACATAACATCTTCTTTAATGTTACCAACAAATACCTCTTTTCTATATTGAGTGACCCAAACAATAGGATAGTGTAAGGAATATACATATCCTCGACCATGCGTAACATAATTTTTATAGTAAATTGATTATCTTTTTTCATATTTTTATCATACCCTATGTAAACGATAACAACAACTAAATGCAGGATTTATAAGTATAAAAATTGTGGCTAACTCACGACCGAAGTCACGAGTGTGCGCCACTTATTCATCAAAAGCTCTTCGTTGATCACTGATCAACCTACCTACTTCTTTATTAATCAAAATTTTATAAAGTTCTTCACGAGAACCTGTTGTTTCGGTTAATGTCACTTCAGGATAAAGTTCATTAAATTCCTCAATCGCTTAATGAAGTTCTTTTGCCTCACAATTCATTAAATACCCTAAACGCAATTCCAATTCCTGTTCTTCACCACGACGGATCGTTTTTTTTTTACTTGTTCTACTTCTTTTAAAATGGCTTTTCCATAACGATAAAAATAATTTCCTGCCGGTGTTGATGTAAAAGGACGCCTTATCGGTATAATAAATCAACACAAGTTCTTGTTCTAAAGTTTTAATTTATTGTGATATGGCTAATTGTGAAATAAAAACAAGATTAGCTGCTTCTATAAAGCTTTTTTGATCACAAACTAAGATAAAATATTCTAATTGTTTTAATAACATTTAATCAACTACTTTTTTAAATAAACACGAGCTTCATAGGGTTTAAGCTTTGAACCACAATCCATATAATTACTCAAAATAAGTTCATAACTTTTTACTTCTTTATCTAATGTAAAATCAACTTCATTTTCATAGAAATTACATACAAAAATCATTGCTTCTTGTGCATTTTCTCGCTTATAAGCAAAAATATTTGGATCTTCTTTTAAATACATTGTAAACGTACCATCAATAATCACTTGATGTTCTTTTCGTAATTGGATCAATTGACGATAATAATTAAAAATAGAATTCGAATCGTCTATTTGTTTTTCAACATTAATATCTACATAATTTGGATTAACTTTAAGCCAAGGTTTTCCTGTTGTAAAACCAGCATTTAGTGAGTCATCCCATTGCATTGGTGTTCTTGCATTATCTCTTCCTTTAGCGTAAATAGACTCCATGATAGCTTCTTTCGAATACCCTTTTTCAAGTCGTTCATGATACATATTTAATGTTTCAACATCATTGTATTCTTCAATTTGATATTTTACATTGGTCATTCCTAGTTCTTCACCTTGATAAATATAAGGTGTCCCTTGCATACCATGTAAGATCGTAGCTAACATCTTTGCTGACTCGATTCGATATTTACCATCATTTCCCCATCTAGAAACAATACGTGGTAAATCATGATTATCCCAAAATAAACTATTCCATCCTTTACCATAAAGTTCAACTTGCCATTTATTGAATATTTCTTTTAATTGAATAAAATTAAGTGGTGCAAGATCCCATTTTTCTTTACCCGCTTGTTGGTCTAAGTTGATATGTTCAAATTGAAAGACCATTGAAAATTCACTACCATCAGGATTACTGTACATTGGTGCTCTTTCAATATTTGCACTCCACGCTTCACCTACAGTAACTAAATCTGCTCTTTGAAATGTATTTTTACTTAATTCTTTAAAAAACTCATGTAATCTTGGTCCATTAGCTGTAATTTTTTGATCTGGTACTTTAGCGATTTGATCAATGACATCCAATCTAAAGCCACCGACTCCTTTATCGATCCACCAATTGATCATATTATAAAGTTCTTGTCTTAACTTTGGATTATCCCAATTTAAATCAGGCTGTTCAGCCACGAATTGATGAAAATAATATTGTTGTAGAGATGGGACATACTCCCATGCAGGGCCTCCAAAACAGGCTTTCATATCATTAGGTAATACTCCCGGCTTACCATCTTTCCAGACATAATAATCATGATAAGGATTATCTTTACTTTTTAAAGCTTCTTTAAACCATCGATGTTCACTTGAAGAATGATTCAAAACTAAATCCATAATAATACGAATACGATGTTTCTTCGCCTCTTGAATCAATTCTTCCATATCTTTTAAAGAACCAAACATGGGATCAATATCTTGATAGTTTGAAATGTCATAACCATTATCTTTTTGTGGAGATGTACAGACTGGACTTAACCAAATCGCATCGATTCCCAATCTTTCTAAATAATCTAATCGTTGAATAATTCCTTGTAAATCACCAATTCCATCTCCATTGCTATCTTGAAAACTTTTGGGATAGATTTGGTAAATTACAGCAGATTGCCACCATTTATTATTCATTATCCTAACCTCTTTTCTTTTTCCAACATCAAGTATAACACATTTTTATTTACGTTTTCACTTTTTTGAACAAAAAAAGATGCCTAAGCATCTTTGCACACATATAAACATACACTTTCAACTTTGCAAGTTTGATCTTCTTTAAAATAACCTCTTAACTTTATTATAAAAAAGCATGAAAGAAAAAACACATCAAGATTTGACGTGTTTTTGTAAGTAAGCTTGGTATAAACTATCAAAGAAATAAATCAATCCATAATTCTCTTCACCAAAATCATGATATTTTCCTATATAAATCACTTCTTTTGCATAAGGTAACCAATGATTATCTTGATTTTGAGTAATTAAAATCATTTTTGTCTGGTTCTTTTTAAGAATCTCTTCTAAATTTAGATTATTGTAATGTCCTTGAAATGAAATCAAAAATAGAACATCTTCATGACTTAATTGTTGAACTTGTAAAGCATTATCTACTAAAGAAAAAAATTCAACCGGCTTACCCGCTAAAATCATTTTACATTGAATAGCTAAGGTATAAGCTAAATTAGTTGGAAAGCTAAAATCTTTATTGTTTTAGCTTCTTCAATATCCTTTAAAATTCGATTAAAACGATCTGTTTGGATTTGTTCATCTAAAAATTGAATATTTTGCATGGTTTGATGATAAAACAAATCTTGCTTAAATCCTTCATGATGATAAACAAGCTGAGGTTGAATTAATAAGTTTTTAAATAAACGATAATTTTTAAACCCAACTTTCCTTAAAAAGCGTGTAAACCTTGAAGTAGAACACTGGCACATTTCTGCCGTCTTTTCTAAAGACATCATATTTAAAACATTGATATTTTCTACTAAAGTTTTAGCAACTTGAACATCTAAATCATCTTGTTTATTTTCTCTAATAAATTGTAGTAAAACAATAAGTACCACTCCATTTAGGTCACCTACTCTCTTTTTTTATTTTACCAAAATGTTATAATATTACAAAGAGGTGAAAGTATGCTTATTCAAGAAAAATTAAAACAACCTAATCAAACTTTAGTTGAACAAAAAATAGCCCAGTATTTTTTAAATCATCCTGATTTTATCAAGTTAAGTAGTAGAGCAATTGCCAAAACACTTTATATTTCACCAAGTACCTTAATTCGTTTTTGTCAAAAAATAGGGTATGAAGGATTAAATGAATTTAAAAAAGCTTATCAAGATGAACTCAATTATCTAAGTCAAGTCGCTCCTTCTATCGATCCTAATTATCCTTTTTATCATGCTACTTTACAAAAAGCAAATAATACATTAGAAAACTTATATCATGATTATATTAAACAAACACATGATTTAATTAGACATG
>URQL01000099.1 GCA_900550005.1 uncultured Erysipelotrichaceae bacterium | reverse complement strand
CAGAAATGGGATTTAACGTTTTCCGTTTTAGTATTTGTTGGAGTCGTATTTATCCAACTGGGGATGAACTTATACCTAATGAAGAAGGATTACAATTTTATGATGATGTAATCAATGAATTAAAAAAATATAATATTGAACCTTTGATTACGATTTGTCATGATGAAATGCCGATGGAACTTGCATTAAAATACGAAGGATGGTCAAATCGTCATGTTATTGATTGTTATGTACGTTATTGTAAATCTTTATTTGAACGCTATGGTGACCGTTGTAAATATTGGTTAACTTTTAATGAAATCAATGCAGTTAGAGGATTTGGTCCATGCGGAACACGCGATAGTGACGGAAAAACACGTTATCAAGCTGTTCATCATATGTTTATTGCTAGTGCTAAAGCAACGATTTTAGGACATCAAATGATGCCAGGAAGTATGTTTGGTGCAATGTATGCGATGAGTGAACTTTATCCAGCTACATGTAAACCAGAAGATATGTTCCATCAATTACAACAACGTCGTGAAAACTGGTATTTCATCGATACGATGGCTAGAGGATATTATCATCCTTATGCAAAAGATGTTTGGTCTCATCATGGATTTGATGAAATAGAAATCTTAGATGGAGATAAAGAAATTTTAAAAGAAGGTCAATTAGATTATGTTTCTTTCTCATATTATCGTTCAAATACAACACAAGCAGGAGATCCTTGGTTCAATGTTGGTGGTTCAACAAATCCTTATTTACCACAAACACCTTGGGGATGGCCTATTGATCCATTAGGACTTCGTTATTGTATGAATGAAATTTATGATCGTATCCAAAAACCGATTTTCATTGTTGAAAATGGAATGGGTGCAATTGATGAAATCGATGAAAATAATTATGTAGAAGATGATTATCGTATTGAATATCTACAACAACATTTAAACGCAATGAAAGACGCAATGAGTATTGATGGTGTTGATTGTTTAGGTTATACAATGTGGGGACCAATTGACCTGGTCTCATTATCAACAGGAGAAATGAAAAAACGTTATGGATTTATTTATGTTGATATGGATGATAAAGGTCATGGCACATTAAATCGTTATAGAAAGAAATCTTTTTATTGGTTTAAAAAAGTCATTGCTAGTCAAGGGGAAGATTTGTCAAATGATTAAAGTATCCTTAGGGGTACTTTTTTATTGTATGAGAGTTTATACAAAAAGTTGGTATAATTGATTAAATTATGTTAAAATCATGTTAAGTCAATAGAGGGGGTGTGAATTATTAAACACTTAAAAGAACAATATCAACATTTTGATTTAGATCAAAGAATGTTTGTTGTTGCAATTATGGCTTTATTTTTACCATTTTATATTTGTCTTGGTATTTGGGTTATCGAATTGATTTATTTTTTAGCTAAAGGAAAATTGATTCCTTGTATTAAAGATGTTGATAAATCTAATTGGATTTTAGCTTTTATTCTTCTTAGTTTTTGTGTATCGGTATTTTATCGTAATTATTTAGGTGCTGTTTGTACTTTAGCTATTTTAATTATTTATGCGATGATATGTTATTATAAATTTGTTATTGATAAAGAACTATTTGAATATTGCATTGATTTAATTATATTTATGAGTATTTTTTGTGCATTGTATGGTTTATTTGAATATTTCCGTATTATTTCTAATTTTACAGATGATTTTGCGGTACTTATTTTAAATAGTCCGGAAAACAGATTAAATTCCGTTTTCTTTAATGCAAATTACTATGCAATGATGATTGAATTTTTTGTATTAATGTGTGTTTATAAGATTTTAAGTTGTAAAAATGGAGGAAGGGTTCTTTATTATTTAGCGATTATCGCCATGAATCTTGTTTTACTTTATTTATGTGGATGTCGAACAGCATGGCCGGCTTTGGCGATTTCAATGCTAGTGATGTTGTTTGTTTTGAAAAAACGTCGTTTAGCAGGAGGACTTATTTTATTAGTTGGTTGTGTCTTTATTGCTTTTTTGATATTTCCACAATATTTCCCTAGAACAAATAATACACTTAATTATTTTGGTATCCGTGTCGATATTTGGAAAGTCGCTATTCAAGGAATTAAAGATCATTTCTTATTTGGTGAAGGACCACTTACTTATTTTCATATTTATCATCATTATGCCAATGAAACTTTAGCGACACAGCATGCGCATAGTTTATATCTTGATCCTTTTTTAAGTTTTGGTATTGTTGGTGTTTCAATGCTTGTCTATTATGCTTATGGTCATTTTAAAAGTTTTATTCAAGTTTATAAACAAGGATATGATCCTTATTTGATGGCACTAATTATTAGTACGATCGTGACTACTTTAGTTCATGGGTTACTTGATTATACTGTCTTTTTTGTTCAAACAGGTTTTGTCTTTTTGACGATTATTAGTTCTTATCATCTTTATGAAAAAAAACGTTCGTAATTGAACGTTTTTTATTATGGTCTTAATACATGAATATTTTTATATTCAATCATATTTCCTTTAAAAATGTGGACCTTTTTATGTACAGGTTTTAAATGTCCTTTTTCAATTTCTTGACTACAAGTAAGTAATGTATCAAGAATATTTGATTCTAATGATTCATGACCACCTAAAAATTGTTTGATTGGATAATGGCTTAGTGTTTGTAAGCTGTTTTGCCATACTTTTAGGTTTTGATTGAAAGAAAGATCGGTGATCATTAACAATTCTAAATGCTGACATGTATCACCGGAAAATAGAATCGAGCTGTCTTGATCATAAAGGCAAATCGATCCAGCAGTATGTCCAGGTGTATAAATGACTTTTAAATGATGATTGCCTAAATCAAATACAAAGTGATTTTTTAATGAAAGTAATTTAGCTGTTGTTGGTTCTTCTTTAATTTGATCTAAAGAAAATAAGACAGTGGGTTGATTTTCTAAAATACGTCTAGCATAATCTTTTCTATCTAGAACAGTGGTTTGTTTTGCTAAAGGGATATCATCTGGGTGAATGTAAATTTCATCAAATTGATTCATTCCACCAATATGGTCAACATGTCCATGGGTAGCAACAACTTGATACGGTTTATCATCGATCTGCTTGAGTAAATCTTTGATTTTTTCTACTCCAGTTCCACAATCAATTAATAAATTACTTTTAGAACCAATGAGAAAGTAAAAAGTGGATAAATTATATTCATTAAAACGATACAAAAAAGAGTTTAATTTTTCAATTTGAATTGTCATTTTTTATCACATCCTTTTTTATATTTTACTACGATGTAAGCGCATTGACAAGACTATTTTGTTGTGATACATTTTTAATAGGAGGCGATCGTATGAATGATAAAATTGAATTCTTAAAAACACGTCGTAGCATTCGTAAATATCAAGAAAAACAAATTACAGATAAAGAGTTGGAAACGATTTTAGATGTAGGAACTTATGCACCTACAGCCATGGGAAAACAAGCACCAATCATTGTAGCTGTTCAAGACAAAGAAACAAGAGATTTACTCTCAAAATTAAATGCAGCTGTGATGAACGGAAAAGCGGATCCTTTTTATGGTGCGCCTACAGTAATCGTTGTATTTGGTAAAAGTGATAGTGGATGTTGCATACAAGATGCAAGTTGTGTCATGTCAAATCTACTTAATGCTGCTCATGCTTTAGGACTTGGGTCTTGTTGGATCAATCGTGCTAAAGAAATGTTTGAAACACCTGAAGGTAAAGAATTAATGAAAAAATGGGGTATTCCTGATAATTATGAAGGTGTTGCTAATTGTATTGTAGGTTATATTGATGGAGAGATTCCTGAACCAAAACCACGTAAAGAGGATTATATTCATATTATTAAATAGTGATAAAAGGGCTACTAGGCCCTTTTTAATTTAGATAATAGATCGTTAAGTTTAATATTCCTGCAAAACTGATCCATATTAAATAAGGAATTTGTAATAAAGCACTACGCGATGAAATAGGATAAAAAATTAAAATCATATAGAGGACATTAGCCCATAAAAAAACAATCCATAAAAACGAAAAACCATAAAATTTAAGATAAAAGAATAAAAAAGGCCAAAGAAAATTAATTAATAATTGTCGATAATAAACCGATAAAGCTTCATTACGATTTAGTGCTTCACTTTGAATGATCAAAGTAGCACTATAGGCCATTAAAATATATAAAATTGACCAAACAATAGGAAACAACAGACGGGGTGGAGCAAAAAAAGGAAGATTGATTTTGGTGTAATCAAAAAAAGAATTAAAAATGGTTAAACTAAGGATGATTGCTCCACCTAAAGAAAGGAGAAGATTGCTAAAAAAGATTTTTAATTTCATAGAATCACCAGTTTAATATATGAAAAAAGGATAATCAAAATACTTGATTATCCAAAATAGTCTTCATTTAATCCTTCTAAGGATACGCCTAATTCAAAGCCTAAAGCAAGAAAATCTTCTAAACAGTTTTGCAAATCTTCAAAAGCATACGTTTGATTGATTTTTAAAGCATCCTGATAAATTTTGATAAACAAATGATTTAAAGAATGCTCATGTTCAATTTCATTATAGCTTTTTATCGTGTCGATATGTAATTCATAAGCTAAAGAAAGTAATTCTTTTAATGAAAACATATAAGCTGTTTTTAGTTCTTTTTCTTGTTGTTTATCTAAATAAAGATCTCCTAAACCTGTTAGAAAAGTTAAAACATGGGTTTCGATGTTTTCTTTATTTAGAGGTAAACTTTTTTTAGTATAAGGAACTAAATGACTCGATTCACTGAATTTTTTATAGAGTTCATTAATTGTATTCATTTTTTATCACCTCTTATAAGTATTATAACGCTTTTTGCTTTGTCATAGTTGTGTGATTATAATTTTTTTAATACTTTATAATTAACTAATTCAATGTGATTATCTTTGATCCATTGTTTAACCTTGTCACTTAAAAAGACTTGAGCATCATAAGCACGACCTGTTGTTAAACTAGAAAATTGTAGGATTTCATAATCAACATAACCAGGGTGAGCAGCATACTCATAGATCGCATCACTTTCTAAATCTTCTTTTGTATAGTAACTGATTAAGTCTGTATCTAAATTATAAGGATGATCTTTTTGCACAAAACCGTTGATTTTAGGAACTTCATAAGGAAGATCGGGATGATTTCCTTCAGGTAGGGTAAAAAATCTCCTTACAGGTAATTGGTACTTATTTGCAAGTTCACAAACGACTTCTTCAGCACCTTTTATGATTTCAATACCATGATGGCTGTTTAAATGATCTGGAATTTGTCCTGTTAATTCAATAAAACGATCGATTTGTGCTTGAAGTTCTTGTCTAATTTCATCTTGAGATACATTTTCACTGTCCTTAAGCATTCTCTTATTGAAAGTACCATCTTCTTTTATCAAGGTTGGACAATGGGTTAAAGGCTTACCAACGGTTAGATTAAGATGGATCCCGACACTTAAATCAGGGTATTCTTTCATTAACATTGCTGCATGTTTAGCACCAGGCATATTGGTCATCATACTTGTCGAAGTTAAAACACCATCTTTAAAACAATCAATAATGGCATAGTTACATGCTTTCGTAATACCAAAATCATCACCATTTAAAATTAATTTCATATATTTCACCTACTTTCTTACTTCATTATATTCATATTTTAAATTTTTTTAAAGTTTTTTCAAAGTTTGTAAAATTATTTAAAAAAAGTATTGCATAATAGACTGAATTATGATATTATCTAGTGGTCCGAGAAATTGGCCTGTTGGAGAAACGGTTAACTCACATGCCTTTCACGCATGCATTCACGGGTTCGAATCCCGTACAGGTCACCAATCATAGGGGTATAGTATAATGGTAGTATCGCAGTCTCCAAAACTGTTCGTTCGGGTTCGAATCCTGATACCCCTGCCATCACTAGAATCTCGAACAATTGCATCGTTTTATAAGATGCATGTGTTTAATAATTTTCAGTTATGTGTGTATCGATTGAAAGTTTTTAATCGTACATTATAATTGAATCGTATAAATTAGAGTGTAATCCACTCTTTAGTGTATTATAAATCTTAAAAATATATGGGGCATTAATTGATGTTTAATCAATTAATGCCTTTTTTTTGCAAAGATAATATTAAATGAAAAAAGACTATAAATCATCTTTGTTTATCATTTAATGCTTTCTTCTTTAAAATTTACAATTTACCAATCAATTATAAAATAAATGCTAGTATATTGTGATGCAATGGAAAGTATGATTGACATAAACGAAATAAATTTTTATTTATATAGATGAATGAAAATGTGAATAAATAATAATACAGATTGTAATTGTGAAAATTAGACCTAGATTGAGGAAAATATTATACAACTGATAAAGAAGCAATAAGGATCCTATTAGATTGTATTCCTGCTGTTAAACCTTATGTTGATGAAGAGGTTTATGAATAATTTTTACAAATAATTAAATCAATAAAAGTTTCTCGTCTGGCAACATCTGAAGAAACAGAAAC